>JAYTSN010000164.1:0-1619 GCA_043745625.1 Aestuariivirga sp.
TTATAGTTAATTGCTGTTAAAGCTTTGCCTGTTCGATTTGCAAAGATTTGCTGGCGGCGTTATTGATCGACCATGACCCAGGCTTCATTTCCCCACACAAGACTTCGCCGCAACCGTAAATCTCCATGGGCGCGGGCTTTGGTGTCTGAAAATACACTGACGGCCGCTGATTTAATTTGGCCGATCTTTGTGATTGAAGGGCAACATAAAAGCGAAGCGATTGCTTCAATGCCGGGCGTGTTTCGATATTCGGTTGATTTAGCGGTTGAGAAAATTCGCGAGGCTGCGTTGTTGGGCATTCCGCTGGTTGCGCTGTTTCCGAACACTGATCCTGCTTTGCGCAATGAAACGGGTTCAGAAGCGATCAATCCCAACAATCTGATTTGCCGCGCAGTTCGCGCCATCAAAGCGGCTGTGCCGACGATTGGTGTGATGTGCGATGTGGCGCTTGATCCATATACCTCACATGGGCAAGATGGGTTGATGGAGGGCGACCGCATTATCAATGATGGTTCCGTTGATATGCTGGTGAAGCAAGCGCTCGTTCAAGCCGATGCGGGCTGTGATGTGATTGCACCTTCTGATATGATGGATGGTCGGATTGGGGCCATTCGCGCCGCACTTGAAAAAGCAGGGCACCAGGATGTGCAGATTATGGCTTATAGTGCGAAATATGCTTCTGGTTTTTATGGGCCATTTCGTGAGGCTGTCGGTTCAGGCGGATTGCTGAAGGGCGATAAGCGCACCTATCAAATGAACCCTGCCAACACGGATGAAGCTTTGCGTGAAGTTGCCATGGATTTGGCCGAAGGTGCCGATATGGTGATGGTGAAACCCGGCATGCCCTATCTTGATGTAGTGGCCCGGGTGAAATCCGAATTCAAAGTGCCGACCTTTGCTTATCAAGTTTCGGGCGAATATGCGATGATCATGGCTGCAGTGGAACGCGGGTGGCTTGATCCCGAGAAGGTTATTCCGGAGAGTTTGCTAGCGTTTAAACGCGCCGGGGCTGATGGGATTTTGACTTATTTCGCGGTGGATGTAGCGCGCGCATTAAAATGAGCGTCCCATTAATCTGGCGGCCTCCTCAACATATTCGCCCAATTTCTTTAGCGCTTGTCCAAAGACAAAAAGAAATTCTTGTTATGACGGTGCGAGATGGTGGGGGAAACGTAAAGGGATATCGACCTCCGGGTGGCGGAATTGAGTTTGGCGAAACAGCTGCAGAAGCAGTTAAACGCGAATTTCTTGAAGAGTTCGACTTATCTATCCGCAATATTAAGCGCATAATAATCCTTGAAAATATTTACCACCACGAAGGTGCAACTGGACATGAAATTGTTTTTGTCCATACTGCCGAATATTCAAATTCTATTCCAATTTTGAAAAACGACTATTCATTTGTTGACGGCGGTGTTCTGAACGAAAGCGGATGGGTTTCTATTCAAGATTTCAAGTCAGGACGGCTGACACTGTTTCCTGATGGATTAGCTGAGCATTTGATCGGTTAGAAATTACTTCATCAACCTTGCAATCAAACTCGATGTATCCCATCTGCCGCCGCCCATTTTTTGCACTTCTGAATAGAACTGATCAACCAACGCGGTAACCGGCAAATG
>JAYTSN010000165.1:0-1603 GCA_043745625.1 Aestuariivirga sp.
CCAATTTTGGGTTTCTCTCGTTTAAACTGGCACTCTTAAGGATGCCAGATCGGCGGCAGCTTTAAAGCGCCACTCAATTCTTCCTCCCCGGACCCGGGCTATCTGCCTTCGTCTCAGGGCCGCAGGTTAATCAGATAAATTGAGCTTTGCCAAGTTAAATATGTCCATATTGCGGTGCAATAAAAATACCCCATCTTGCCTAAATCATCTATTCGCTTAAAAGGGCACAAAATTAAACCGATCAAGGATTCTCGATGCGCCTCTCGCAATATTTTATGCCCGTTCTGCGTGATGACCCCAAGGAAGCGGAAATCGTTTCGCATCGACTAATGCTGCGCGCCGGCATGATCCGCCAAGAGGCAGCAGGTAGCTATTCATGGTTGCCAACGGGCTTTCGCGTTCTCAAAAAGATCGAGCAAATCGTTCGGGAAGAGCAAGACCGGGCAGGGGCAATCGAAGTGTTGATGCCCACGCTGCAATCAGCAGACCTGTGGCGTAAGTCCGGTCGCTATGATGATTACGGCAAAGAAATGCTGCGCATCAAGGATCGCCAAGACCGCGACATGTTGTTTGGCCCCACCAATGAAGAAATGATCACCGATATTTTTCGTTCGGGCATACAGTCTTATAAGGATGTGCCGCGCAATCTGTATCATATTCAGTGGAAGTTCCGCGACGAAGTGCGCCCAAGATTTGGCGTAATGCGCGGCCGCGAGTTCTTGATGAAGGATGCTTACTCGTTTGATTTGACAGCTGAGGCTGGCCAGCATTCCTACAATAAAATGTTCGTTGCCTATTTGCGCACGTTCGCACGCCTTGGCCTGAAAGCCGTGCCAATGCGCGCTGATACTGGCCCAATTGGCGGCGATAGCAGCCACGAGTTTTTGATTCTGGCCGAGACCGGCGAGAGCGGCGTGTTCTTTGACCGTGACTTCCACGATATGGATTGGTCGGCCTTTGATATAGATTATGACGATGTGGTGGCCGTTGATAAAGTGGTGAAGACTTTTACATCGAAATATTCTGCCACGGATGAGAAACATGATGCTGCAGAATTTGATTCTCGCGTGCCAAAGAGCCATCAACTTTCAGGCCGCGGCATTGAAGTGGGACATATTTTCTTCTTTGGCGACAAATATTCAAAGCCTCTGGGTTGCGAAGTCCAGGGGGCTGATGGCAAGAAAGTGACGTTGCAATCTGGCTCATATGGCATCGGTGTTTCGCGTTTAGTGGGCGGCATTATCGAGGCTTCGCATGATAAGGATGGCATCATCTGGCCAGAAGCTGTGGCACCATTCCACGTTGGCCTCATCAACATCAAGGTTGGGGATGCCGAAGCTGACGCGACGTCCGATAAGATATACAAGGCGCTGCAAGCCAAGGGCGTTGATGTTCTTTATGATGATCGCAATCAGCCAGGTGGTGCCAAATTTGCGGCCATGGATTTGATTGGTCTGCCGTATCAAATTATCATTGGCCCGCGCGGCTTGAAGGATGGTATTGCTGAAGTCAAAAACCGCAAGACTGGCGCACGCAACAATGTTCAACTGCAAGAGTTCATGTCGGAAGATCCAAAATCAATTTTCAAAAGATTTGTAACTGC
>JAYTSN010000166.1:0-4843 GCA_043745625.1 Aestuariivirga sp.
CTTGCCCAAGTGTTGCAGCTGTTAAAGCTGCCAGATGGCACTGTGAAAGTGCTGGTCGAAGGAACTGAGCGCGCCAAGGTTGAACGATTCACTGATCGCACCGATTTCTTCGAAGCTGAAATTTCATTGCTGCCAAACATCATGAAAACCGATGCCGATGCTGATGCATTGGCACGGACGGCTGTGACGCAATTTGAGTCATACGTGAAGCTGAACAAGAAAGTGCCGCAGGAAGTTTTGGCCACCATCGGCCAGATCAGTGATCATGCCAAACTTGCAGATACAATTGCTGCGCATTTGGCTGTGAAAATTCAAGACAAGCAAACGCTTCTCGAAACACTATCGGTGGAAGAGCGGTTTGAGAAATGTTTTGGCCTGATGGAAGGCGAGATCTCGGTTCTGCAAGTTGAAAAACGCATTCGCAGCCGTGTCAAACGCCAAATGGAAAAGACCCAGCGCGAATATTATTTGAATGAGCAAATGAAGGCCATTCAAAAAGAATTGGGCGATGGCGAAGGCGAGAAAGACGAGATCGGCGAACTCGAAGCGCGCATTGCAAAAACCAAGTTCTCGAAGGAAGCTCGTGATCGTGCTGATGCAGAAATCAAAAAACTGCGTCAGATGAGTCCGATGTCGGCTGAAGCGACGGTGGTGCGCAACTATCTGGATTGGTTGCTGAACATTCCGTGGAAGAACCCCAGCAAAGTGAAAACCGATTTGGATTTCGCGCAAGGCGTTTTGGATGCTGATCACTTTGGCTTAGATAAAGTCAAGGAACGCATTGTTGAATATCTTGCTGTGCAAAGTCGCACGGCCAAACTGCGCGGACCAATCCTTTGCCTCGTCGGCCCTCCTGGTGTGGGCAAGACATCGCTCGGCAAATCCATTGCGAAAGCAACGGGCCGTGAATTTGTGCGCATGTCGCTTGGTGGTGTGCGCGACGAATCTGAAATCCGTGGCCACCGCCGCACTTACATTGGCTCCATGCCCGGCAAAATCATCCAATCCATGAAGAAGGCCAAGAAATCCAATCCACTTTTCTTGCTCGATGAGATCGACAAGATGGGCATGGATTTCCGTGGTGACCCATCGGCTGCGTTGCTTGAGGTTCTTGATCCAGAACAAAACGGCACATTCATGGACCACTACCTTGAAGTGGAATATGATTTGTCGAACGTGATGTTTGTGACCACTTCAAACACGCTGAACATTCCACCAGCACTTCTCGACCGCATGGAAATCATTCGCCTTGCCGGTTACACCGAAGAAGAAAAAGCCGAAATCGCCACGCGCCATCTCGTGCCAAAGGCCATGGAGAACCATGGTTTGGACAAGAAGGAATTTGAAGTCACGCCGGATGCAATCAAGGTGATGATCGAGAATTACACGCGTGAAGCTGGTGTGCGCAGTCTTGAACGCGAAACCAACACGCTGGCGCGTAAAGCTGTCAAAGACCTGATGATCAACAAGAAAAAGAAGATCAAGGTTGATGCTGAATTGGCCAAAGAATATTTGGGCATTCAGAAATATAAGCACGGTGAAGTGGATGGTGTTGATCAAGTGGGCGTTGTGACTGGCCTTGCATGGACAGAAGTGGGTGGCGAAATCCTGACCATCGAAGCCTTGATGATGCCAGGCCGGGGTAAGATGACGGTAACGGGCAATCTGAAAGACGTGATGAAAGAGTCAATCTCTGCCGCCTCGTCTTACGTGCGCAGTCGCGCGACATCGATTGGTGTAAAGCCACCGGTGTTCGACAAGAAAGACATCCACGTTCACGTGCCTGAAGGTGCCACACCAAAAGACGGCCCATCGGCAGGCATCGCCATGGTCACTGCAATTGTTTCAGTGATGACCGGCATTGCCGTACATAAAGATATCGCCATGACGGGCGAAATCACGTTGCGCGGCAGGGTTCTGGCGATTGGTGGGCTGAAGGAAAAACTTCTGGCGGCTCTGCGTAGCGGCATCAAGAAAGTGCTGATCCCTGAGGATAACGCCAAAGACTTGGCTGACATTCCAGATTCAGTGAAAAATGGCATGGAAATCGTGCCCGTCGCAATGATGAATGATGTCCTGAAGCACGCGCTGGTGAGACAGCCAGTGGCGATTGAATGGGATGAAGTGGCAGAAGAAGCAGCCGCCGCAGCACGCGCTGCTGCCGATAGAGCTTCAGAAGGTGCACGAGCCCATTAACAGCAAATAATTCCTCCCCTACGACAGGGGAGGAAGGTTTGTGCCAGCAAACAGGAGGGGGCTGAGTTTGCTGTGAAGGCTTACCCTCGGGTCACGCCAACGCGTGACTCTCTTCCTTGGCGTATGGGCTGGATTGGAAACCTCAACTTTTCCCCTGCGTCAGCGCAATCTTCAGCGCGAAGAATGCAAACACTCCGGCAAAACTAAAATCGATGCCGCGCATCACGCGCGGATGTCTTTTGAGCCAACCGACTAATTTCTCGGCAACCAAAATCATGGCAATTCCCAATGGCACGCTGATGGCCACAAAGTAAAAGCCGAGGAACAACATCTTGGCTGTTACATGCGGATCATTGACTGAGACGAACTGGGGGAAGAATGTAATAAAAAACAGCACGACTTTAGGGTTCGTGAGATTGATTGTGATCCCCATCATGAAGCTGGATATGAATGAAGCGGGCTTTCGCTCCACGGCGCTCACATTCAGCGACGAGCCATTACGGACGGCATCCACTGCAAGCCACAAAAGATAAACAGCGCCGACAATTTTGAGAATCAAGAAACCGGTATGTGAAGCCGCTACCAATGCCGAAACACCAAACGCCGCAAGCAACGTGTGCACCACACAGCCAAGATTTGCCCCCAATGCCGAAGCAATGCCAGCGCCGCGCCCCGACGCTATGGTGCGCGATAAAAACAAGCTCATATCGGGCCCGGGTGTGATGAACAACACCAGAGAGGCAAGCGTGTAGGTGAAGAGAATCGTGGGTTCTGGCAGAAAGTTCATGGCCAGAATTAAACGCAATTCCCGAGTGCAGACAACCGAATTCTATTGCGAATCTGTGGGCAGATCGCACATGCTCCAACAACGGCAATAGCGTCTGTATTGGTTTGGAGTTTGGAGCAACTTTAACGGAGCACGGGCAACCCAGAACGTTTTTTATAAGTTATAAATTCAAATCAGCCTCACGTGTGCCCTCAGTAAGCGCCGTGGGGTTTTTTGGTTTTTTTACAGAAGCGGTTCATATTTTATCCGTCACCCCAGCGAAGGCTGGGGTCCCGCTAGCAACGCGTACAACTTTTCAAATAAAAGCTGGATGCCAGCCTTCGCTGGCATGACGGATTTTTTTGGCGTGGGCAATCCAGTTATCAACAATCCACTTTCCGAAAAACCACACTTGCAATCCCAAGAAACTCTAGCTATCTAGCCATCACGCAAAGATGATCACCACGGTGACCATGCGGGATTAGCTCAGTTGGTAGAGCGCTTCGTTTACACCGAAGATGTCGGCAGTTCGAGTCTGTCATCCCGCACCATTCCTGCTCAAACTATTGCATTCGGATCAAGATCAATCTTTGGTAATGGCTGGCCTTCGATTACGGCTTCCAGTGCACGCAGACGCTTGAATATTGATATCAGCGAAATGATTGTTGGCCATGAATTAATTAAAAACTGGAACGAGCTGCGCACTTGGTCAAAAGAGTTTTGCACTTGTTGCATTGGACCTAGCGTAATCTTTTGAGCGACCAACGTTGGTATTAAAACAATAATTGGGAATATGTTATCGGTTTGCAAATAGACGATACGTCCCAAATTAAAATACAAATAATGGAAGTAGAGTTTGAAGTAGTTGGTGCGCACACCGGAAAAAAGATCGCGCAGCGTTTGTGGCTGTGCACGTTGTTCATTATCCTCGCCGTAAACCAGTTCTTTTCGGTAAGACGCTTCAACCCTCTGATTCTTAAATTCAAGGCCTGGCAACTTGATCCCTATCATTGCCAAAAATCCGGTTCCAAACAGTGCCCACAGAATGGAAGCCGTAACCAAAGGATAAGGTATAACACCAATAAACGGCAATTCGGTAATGTAGTGTTCCAACCCATGCAAAACCGGCAAGAAAGCGATAAGTGTCATGATCGCATCTAAGAAATTTGACCCTAGTCCTTCCATTGTCTGTGCAAAGCGCATGGTATCATCTTGCACACGTTGTGAAGAACCTTCCACTCCGCGAATGGTTTGCCAGTGCGACGCAAAATACTCATTCATTGCCGTTCTCCACCTGAAATTATAATGGCTCACGAAGAAGCGGCTAAGCGTTTGGACAACAACGGCAACCAGTGCAATCCCCATGAATACAACCAAAGACGCAACAAAATCTGAAGCAGGTGTTGGCTGTTTTTGCGAAACAGAGGCCTGTATGAGATCATAGAACGGACCATACCAAGCGTTAATTGCTACGCTTACTTCAACTTGAAAATAAGTTACGAATATAATCAATGCCGAGCCGAGCACAGACCACATGAACCAAGGTTGGGGCCAGAACCAGCGCCAGAAGCCCGCAAAAATTGCGACTAACGACGCGTAGTAAATATAAAACCAAACGAACGGAGCAGACCAAAAAACTGAAACACCAATTATTTTTGGTGCATCTTCCGGTGGATTGGGCAATCCGATAATTCCACCTGCGTTCTTAGCCACGAAAAACCAAAACAAAATTGCCGCTAAACCCCACAAAGCAGCCGACCAAAAAAACAACTTCGGGCTTGGAAAAAATGATTTGAACATTGATTTGGTCTTTCTTCAGTTAGTTCTAGATTCGCGACAGCTTAGTCTCTACGAGCAAACAAGAACAACAGTTTATGGATA
>JAYTSN010000167.1:0-13513 GCA_043745625.1 Aestuariivirga sp.
TTTGTTCCATTGTATAATCAGGCGATTTGATGATGCCGGACGATAGACACAAGCCTTCGATATAATTTCTGCGATAAAATTCGAGAGTGAGTTTCACCAATCATCGGTTGTGAACCGCGCCCTTGGCACATTGCTCGAAACCCGGTTGATGCAAAACGCGCAATCGAAAGTGCAAAAATTTGTCATCAAAATTTTAAGAAGCAAAATACAACGCCCGTCTGGAGCATAACAGTAGCAAATGCCACTGCCCTCCGTAGAGCCTAAGCCGCCGCTTTTCAGCGCATTCCGCTTGGTCGTTGCGCTGGAAGAACAAGATGCATCAAATCTAGCGGCATCGCTAAGAATTGCCAATTTTTCGATGAGTGTATATTGAGCCAGTCGTTCGCTATACGTTCTTGGCCTGGTAGGGCAAATTAAATTTTTGAACAATGGCGGAAGAAGAGGGATTCGAACCCTCGGTAGGCTATTAACCTACGCACGCGTTCCAGGCGTGTGCCTTAAACCACTCGGCCATCCTTCCGCAATGTAGTCACGGTTGGCTTGGAACAGATAATGGCCACCACGTGTTTGGTCACGCGGACGTAGCCTATTGTGAACCACTGTTCAAGCACTTGTGAGTTCAAATATTTCGCTCGAATTCCTATCTAAGGAGAGTAAAATGAAGATTAAGGAGATATCCCATGTTGTTTTCACGCCGTAAACCTGACGCCGTTTCTGCCACTGATGCTTTGCCCGGTCGCAGCACTGCAATACCGACCGCCCAAAGCCATTTTGTGAATGGTCATGCCTTGAAGGGGCCTTACCCTGAGGGCAGCCAACTGATTATTTTTGCGCTTGGCTGTTATTGGGGCGCTGAACGCAAATTCTGGGAGGTGCCGGGTGTTTGGGTGACAGCCGTTGGCAATGCTGGGGGGTTTTCGCCCAACCCAACTTATGAAGAAGTGTGCTCGGGGATGACTGGCCATGCCGAATCTGTATTGGTTGTGTTTAATCCTGAGCAAGTGAGTCTCGAAGACTTGTTGAAAGTTTTTTACGAGTCCCATGATCCAACCCAAGGCAACGCCCAAGGTAATGATGTGGGCACGCAGTATCGTTCGGCGATTTACTGGACTGATCCTGCCCAAGAAGAAATTGTGCTTAAGGCAACGGCTGCATATCAAGCGGCTTTGACCAAAGCCGGCATGGGTAAGATCACCACAGAGCTTAAAGCGGCTGGGCCATTTTATTTTGCAGAAACCTATCATCAGCAATATCTGGCCAAGAACCCCAATGGATATTGTGGGCTCGGCGGCACTGGCGTTTCCTGCCCTATCGGCGTTGGCGTTGCTGCTTGACCAAAAAATCTGACCGCGCAAATAATATCCCAACTGGGCAAACACTGGCCCAGTTGGAGCGGTTGGCGCGGCTTATTCGGTCGGCCAGTCACACTCAAGGTTTGAACGCGGCCCAATGGGAGGCGCTGCGATTTCTTTCTCGCGCTAACAGTTTTTCAAATTCACCAGGCGCATTGGCGCATTATTTGAGCGCCACCAAAGGAACAACGTCGCAAACTGTTTTGTCGCTGATTAAGAAAGGCATGATCTCTAAATCATCAAGGGGTGCTGATGCGCGTTCCGTGGTGCTGGATTTGACAGCCAAAGGGAACCAGACTCTCGGCCTTGACCCACTGTTGAGCTTAAATATGGCACTTACAGATTTGAGCAATAAAACGTCAAAGCGTTTTGCAAAAGGCATAAACGAATTGCTGCATCATGAAGTTGCACGGCAAGGCGAACCGAGTTTTGGGACATGTGGCAATTGTATTCATGCAAGCAAGGACGATAAATCAGCATTTTGCAATGTTGTGAAGATCACCCTTAACGTCGTTGATACGCAAAAGCTCTGCCTTTTTCATAAAAGCAAAACTTAAGGGTCCCAAAGTCCGTGCAGCCTTTGCGCAGCAACACGGCCGAAAGCCATGTGTACCGCGCGTTTTCTTGCACTATGAAGGGGGTGCTCGGATGCGGGCCGCATAATTTCAGCGCCCCATTGGTCGGCTATGATCAGGCCTGCTTCAAGCGGGATTAAATCAGCTTCCATTGATTGGGGAATCGCAAACGAAAAATGATCGCAATAATCGCGGTACTCCGGCCATTTGCAATCGACTTTAAGATCCAGCGGCGATGACTTGATTTCGATAATCCACAGCGTGCCTTTGGGTGATAGAGCAATCACATCAGCGCGCCTGCCAGAGGCAAGTGTGAATTCTGTTAACATGGCGTAATCATGTGCGCGCAAAAGCCTGCCCACACCGCGCTGGATCGCCGTTGCCGTTTCAGATTGACGACCATCGGCTTTCAGCGCTGAGGCTAGAATATCCAAAATTAATCCTCTTGGAATTTATCGGCTATTAAAGTTTCCAGTGCGGTCATTGCTTGTTCGGCTTGCGGGCCGGAGGCTTCTACACTAACACTTGTGCCAATACTGGCAGCTAACATCATCAAACCCATAATAGATGTTGCAGGAACCGTTTGTCCATCTTTGCTGACGGTAATGTTTGCATCAAAACCTTCAGCACATTTAACAAATTTGGCTGATGCTCTGGCATGAAGGCCGCGTTGATTGATGATTGCTAATTCTCTTGAAATCGTCGCCAATCAATCCCCCTGCAAAACTTGAGAGGCGATGTTGATATATTTTCGGCCTGCGTCTTGGGCCGCTGCTGCAGCTTTAGGCAAAGGGCAATCTTTGCGGACGCGCGCTAATTTCACCAGCATCGGCAAATTCAACCCGGCAACCACTTCAACGCGGCCCTCTTCTAATAGTGATATGGCGAGGTTTGATGGTGTGCCGCCGAACATATCGGTCAAGACAATCACGCCCTGCCCTTCGTCGACCTTCGCAATTGACGCGGCAATGTCTTTGCGGCGCTCGTCCATCTTGTCATCAGGGCCGATACAGATGGCTTCCATATTCGGTTGCTTGCCGACGACATGTTCCAGCGCTCTGATAAATTCAGCGGCAAGACGCCCGTGGGTTACAAGAACTAAGCCGATCATTTAATAAACGATCCAAATTTCATAAATCTACATTCGCCCCGCAAGATAAGATTGCACGTAATAGCCCTTTTTGACTTCAAGTGGAATGTAATTCGGTCAGGAAACTGCGAATTCGGGCTGCGGCAGATGGCGCTGTCGGATCGATGTAACACAGGGGAAATGAAAGCTCCAAAATATCGACTTGCATATCATGAGGCTCTGGCATGCGCTCAATTTCCGCCCGCGGCCTAAGGTCAACAATGCCTATGAGTTTGGCTTTTACCTTATGGGGGACAGAGACAATACCGCGACCTCTGATTTCGACTTTACCTTTTATAGTATCTGGCGTGGTTACAACGATGTCATCTTTTATGCGCTGCAGAACCACTTGATCGTCGGCTACCAGTTTTGCGCGCAATAACTTCGTCCCAAGCCCGTAACCTTGGCCATCAATCAGCTGCAACACGATATCCGATTTGCCTGATCCTGGTATTCCTCTAATCAAAACTGCTTTACTTCCAAAAGCTACACAGCTTGCATGAACCGTGATGGTTTTCATTGCTGATCCGCTGGCGTCCATGCTTCGGGAAGGGTAGGAATGCGAACTACAAACCGTGCACCTAAAATCGGCTTTTCGCTTTTTTCATCAAGTTTTCCGAAACGGTTTTCTGCATAAATTCGGCCTTTGTGTGCTTCCACCACTTGGCGTGAAATTGCCAGACCAAGACCAGAATTTTTGCCGAAACTTTGAACGGGTCGATCGGTGTAAAAACGTTCAAAAACGCGTTCTAGATTTTCAGGGCTGATGCCTGGGCCGGAATCTTCGACCCGCACTTCAACCATCTCACCAATGCGGCGCAATCGGACAATTATTTTTGTGCCCCCGGCAGTAAACGAGCGCGCGTTATCAATAAGGTTTCTGAACACTTGACCCAGACGCGAGTCATTGCCCAAGACTTGGTATTTGGTTTCGGCACTATATTTTTCGGTGATCGGCTGAACGATCAGCAAGATTTCAGCTGCGTTTGGTTTGGCCGTTTCGTTGGCTAGTCCAATGATTGAACCTAGTAACTTTGAAATATCAACGGGGTGAATTTCAGCACGGGCTAATTCCGCATCGAGGCGTGATGCATCGGATATATCGGTGATCAGGCGGTCCATGCGCTTTACATCGTCTACAACAATTTCGATCAGCCGGTTGCGTTGTTCATCGGTCTTGACGAACGATAGTGTTTCAACGGCACTGCGAAGTGACGTTAGCGGGTTTTTAAGTTCGTGGCTTACATCTGCTGCGAAGGCTTCGATGGCTTCAATGCGTTGATAGAGCGCGCCCGTCATATCGCGGAGTGAGCCTGAGAGCTGGCCGATTTCGTCTTTTCGCGATGTGAAATCTGGAATTTCAACCCGCTGGTTGTTCACACCACGACGCACGCGCTCGGCCGCCGCTGAAAGACGCCTGATTGGTTGGGCGATAGTGCCTGCCAGCAATGCCGATAATAACACTGCGACTAATGCCGCGAATCCAAATGTAAAAATAACAATATGCCGTTCGGCATTTAAAACTGCATCAATCTCGCCGCCCTTAGTCGATAATATCAGCGTGCCCAACACGGCGCGGAAACGCTGCACCGGCACTGACACTAATACGATTATTTCGTGATTAGGATTGACTCTGACCACGCTGACGGAAGCGCCATTCAATGCTGCGGCCACCTCCGGAAAGCTGTTATTGCCATCCATGCCATATTCACCGTGAACCGGATAATCATAGGTGAACAATCTGTCGAAGGGTTTGCTGATATATCTCCAATAGATATGAAGTTGGGTTTCAGGTGGTGTAAATCGATTTTCGACAATATCTGGTCCGCCATATAGAGATAACGAGTCAACCAAAAGATTGCCGCCAGTATCGATTATTTGCGCGCGAATTGTTGTGTTGGCTAAAAGCCTGAGCAACACTGGGCCTGCAGTTTCGGGTGAGATTGGAAAATCTAGTGCGCCTTGATCGTTCGTTCCAGCATCGGGAGCGGTTTGATCATTCAATTGTTGAGGATCAATAACAATTGAGCTGGTGTCTGCTGTTGCTGAACCTGCAATTGCTGCGGCAATAATTTGGCCCTGCACCATAAGGCTTTGGACACGTGCGTTGATGAGGCTTTGGCGAAACTGGTTAAAATATAAAATGCCAAGTGTGAGGATTACCAAACCTAGAATATTGATCAGCGCGATGCGCGATGTCAGGCTTCCTGGTGCAATGCGGTTAAAAAAGCTACGGCGATTTAGGGGCTGTTGATGGGCTTCATCAACATCCGTAAAATCTTCAGCTTCGTGGCGATCTTGTTGATCCATGGATTAAGGATAGGTCACTGCTCCTTAAACCGATACCCCACACCATAGAGTGTTTCAATGCCGTCGAATGTTTCATCAACCTGCGTGAACTTCTTGCGCAGGCGCTTGATGTGGCTGTCGATGGTGCGATCATCAACATAGACTTGATCGTCATAAGCTGCATCCATCAAAGCATCGCGGCTTTTGACAATACCGGGGCGCAGCGCCAGCGCTTGGAGAATGAGGAACTCGGTTACCGTCAATGTGACAGGCTTTCCAGACCAGTTGCATGCATGCCTATCTGAATCCATAGAAAGCTTGCCTCGTTCGATAATCTTGGTGGCATCTGTTACCACAGGTGTGCCGTCGCGCGGAACAGCCCGGCGCATCACGGCTTTTACACGTTCAACCAGCAAGCGTTGCGAGAATGGCTTCTTCACAAAATCATCCGCGCCCATTTTCAGGCCAAAGAGTTCGTCGATTTCGTCATCTTTTGAGGTCAGGAAGATAACAGGCAGATCAGTCTTCTGGCGAATACGGCGCAAAAGCTCCATGCCGTCCATGCGTGGCATTTTAATATCAAAAATGGCCATGTCGGGCGGGTTGTCTTGAATGCCCTGCAATGCAGCGGCACCATCATTATATTTCTGCACGGTGTAACCTTCGGCTTCCAGAACCATGCCAACTGACGTTAAGATATTGCGATCATCATCAACTAAGGCCACGATAGGCATGTTTATTATCCTTATTGTTTAGCTGCGAGCCAGTTAGGCGGGAAAAGAGAACAAATTGTGGCAAACAGAATTAGAACAAAATAAGGCAAAAGGCGAGGGTTATGAAAGACGAGATTAAACCGGCTCTGGCGAGGGCGAAGACAGGCACCTTATCGGTTATTGATTTTGAAACAGGCGGGCCGTTTGGGGCGCTTGTGAATGTTGCCACTGACATGAACGAGATGCCGTTGTTTTTGTTTTCTACACTTGCAAGGCACACAAAATGTTTGGCGGTCGATCCCCGCGCAAGCTTGCTGATTTCTGAATTACCAAGTGAAGGTGATCCGCTGGTTGGCTTTCGAGCGACGATCACCGGGCATGCGGAGCAGATTTTAGATGATCGTTTGCGGGCGCAGTATCTTGCCAAACACAGCTATGCCGAAACTTATATCGACTTTGGTGATTTTGGTTTTTGGACATTGAAGCCGGAAAAGGTTTTTGTGGTTGGTGGTTTCGGCCGCATTCAAGCATTTGACGCGTCGGAAATTTTTGGCGTCATATCGTGAGGTCAGCCGTCACACTGTTTTCAATCACATAATTGATATTCAGCATATCATTCGAAGCGATCCACATTTTAGCATAGGCTGCGTCGTGTCCGTGTTCCAAGATGCGCTTGGTCAGGCGGCGCTGTAATTCTTCAACTGGCACCTTCATATAAATTGAGAAATCAAACAGGGGTTTCAACTTGGCCCATGGGTGGTCTTTCAACAGCAAATAATTGCCTTCTACCAAAATAAATTTAGTTTCAGCTGGAATGATATCAGCGGCTGCCCGTGAGAGTTCCATCGTGCGATCAAACACTGGGATGGCAATATCGGGTTCTCGAGCTTTTATGCGTTTCAATAAAACTTCAAAGCCCAACGCGTCAAACGTATAAGGTGCGCCTTTCCGCCCTCGGTGACCTCTGGCATTCAGAACGACATCATCAAAATGAAAACCATCCATCGGCACGACAACGGCGCTCTCGCCAGCCGCCACTAAACCTGCACGAAGCTGATCGGCAATTGTGGTCTTACCCGAACCAGGAGGTGCGGCGATTGCCACCATGTAGCGCGCCGCAGACTCCGCTTGCATGCGGAGTCTTTTGCTGAGTTCAGCAACGTCGAACATCAGTTTAGACTAATAATTCTGCAGGTGGTTCTTTTGCGCCAGTCATAAAGGCTACGGCATCCGACATTGTATATTCTTTCGGATTGATCACGCAAAGACGTTTGCCCAAACGGTGGATGTGGATGCGGTCGCACACTTCAAAAACGTGAGGCATGTTGTGTGAGATCAGCACAATCGGCAGACCGCGCTTTTTCACATCGCGAATGAGTTCCAAAACGCGGCGCGATTCTTTTACACCAAGCGCTGCTGTCGGCTCGTCCATGATCACAACTTTGGAACCGAATGCACAAGCACGGGCCACGGCCACACCCTGGCGTTGACCACCGGAGAGTGTTTCAACAGGTTGGTTGATATTTTGAATCGTCATCAAGCCGAGTTCAGACAATTTATTACGCGCAAATTTCTGCATGGCGGCACGGTCTGACAGACGGAAAAATTTGCCCAAGAAGCCGGGCTTCCTTAATTCGCGACCTAAAAACATGTTGTCAGCAATTGAAAGGGCTGGAGACAAAGCGAGGTTTTGATACACGGCTTCGATGCCAGCCTTGCTGGCCTCTTGCGGGCCTTTGAAATGAATGACCTTGCCTTCAAGCGTGATCTCGCCATGATCAGGGGTTACAGCGCCGGTGATGGCTTTGATCAAGCTGGATTTGCCAGCGCCGTTATCACCAATCACACCCAACACTTCGCCGGGATAAAGATCAAAGTCAGCGCCATTTAATGCAACCACAGTGCCGTAACGTTTGAATAGCCCGCGGGTTGTGAGAATAGGTGTGCGGGTTTCGACTTGCACTTTGGCAACAGGCGAACGGGCAGGGATTGCAACGGCCTGAACACGCGGCGCTGCTTTTTTAACAGCCGGCTTTTTTACAACCGCTATCTTTACGGCCTTTTTAGCAACCACTTTCTTAGCGCTCACTTTGAAGCCCTCCTCAACCATTGGTCAATTGCAACGGCGATAATCGTCAAACAGCCTGAGGCAAAGAGTTGCCAGTAGCTGTCAACACCAGCGAGTGAAAGGCCGGTGTTAAACACGCCCACAATGATGGCACCAAGAACTGAGCCTGCAATGGAAGCACGACCACCAAACAATGACGTGCCGCCGATCACCACGGCAGTGATTGAATCAAGGTTCACAGTTTCAAATGCTATGGGCGAAATGGATTGAACGCGGCCAATGGCAATCCAAGCACCGATGCCGCAGATCAAGCCCGCCAATGCGTATACTGAAACCAGTGTTTTATCGATTTGAATACCTGAGAGCATTGCGGCATCAGGATCGTCACCTACAGCATGTACGTGCCTGCCCCAAGCCGTTCGGTTCAGCAAATACCAAGCCACAAAGGCGAGAACGAGCATTGCAAAGGTACCATAGATAACGGCGGCGCTGCCAAAATTCAGGGTTTTGCCGAACCACAAAAGTCCAACTGCCTTTTCTTCAAGATCTGCGTTGCGCACGGATTCAGAACCCGTGTACCAAAGCTTCAATGAGTTAAAAATATAAAGGGTGCCCAAGGTTACGATAAAGGGTGGAATCCGCGCTTTGGTGACAAGCAGACCATTGAAGGTTCCCATCAGAGTGCCGATCAAGATGCCACATGGTATTACGATCAGCAGTGGCATTGGCGGAATCGAAAACAGTGTGTAGCCAAGAAATGGAATTGAAAATGTGACGCCGAGCGTTGCAAAGCGACCCATCACCATGGCTGAGATGACCAAAATTGCGCCTACCGAAAGATCGATACCTGCGGTCAGAATAATAATTGTTTGTGCAATTGCGACAATGCCAGTGACTGTGACTTGCTTGAGAATAGTCGACAGAGTGCTGGCTGACATAAAGTTATGGGCGACCGCACCAAAGGCAAGTACACTGAAAATCAAAATAATTGTGGGGATCGCTGTGGGGTTCGACCCAAGATAGGCGCGGATACGCGCTATAGGTGTATTATCATCTATCTCAAAGCTAGCGACATTTTTGTCGGCTTCATTCAGCTTGGCTTCGAAATCAGAAATTGTTTTGGTTGGCGCGCTAGTGTCGCTCATGCCTTGTTCCCATCCGTCAGTTGCCTTAGCCTCTTTGTGGGCTTTGAGTGCGTTTTGACTTTTCATGGAAAAGTCAAAAGCGCCCTGATCTATTATTGTCGATCAACTTCTCTGAACTTTGACGATTCCGTCAAAGTTCGATTGATCTCATACGAAGGGCGACAATATCGTCGCCCTTCGCTTCGTCAAGTCTATTTTAGAGAGCTATCAGCCCCAGCACTTTGCAGTGCCTTCCTTGGAATCAATCGACTTAACGCCAGCAGCTGGCTTGTCGGTTACCAAGTTCACACCGGTGTTGAAGAATGCAAGACCATCAGTTGCCTTTGGCTTTGTGCCATCAGCAGCGAATGCCTTAATCGCTTCAATGCCCTTTGCAGCCATCAACAATGGATATTGTTGCGACGTTGCACCGATAACACCGCCTGCAACTGACTTAATGCCAGGGCAGCCGCCGTCTACTGAAACGATGATAGCTTGCTTTTCTTTGCCAGCAGCTTTGAGAGCAGCATATGCGCCTTCGGCAGCTGGTTCGTTGATGGTGTAAACAACGTTGATGTCAGGGTTTTTGGCCAACAATGTTTCCATTGATTTTTGACCGCCTTCTGGGTTTGCACCTGAAGATTCGTGACCTACAACGCGTGGATCTTTTTCTGAACCCATCACTTTGAGATCTGGAACGTCAATGCCGAAGCCTTTGAGGAAGCCAGTATCGCGTGCAACGTCAACCGAGATGTTATCTTTGTTGATGTCGAGCATAGCGATCTTGGCATCTTTTGCGCCGTCGCCCATAGTGGCCTTTGCCCATGCGCCGATCAACATGCCAGCTTCGAAGTTGTCAGTTGCGAATGTCATGTCTTGAGCAGTGGCATCACCAAGTGGAGTGTCGAGAGCGATAACCAATGTGCCCTTGGCCATAGCAGCCTTCAGAGCAGGAGCAACTGAATCGTTTGATGCAGTGATGAGGATGCCCTTGGCACCTGCAGCAACGCAGTTTTCAATTGCAGTGATTTGCGGTGCAGCATCGCCGTCCTTTTCGCCAGCATAAGCTTGGAAATCCAAGCCAGCATCCTTAGCGGCGGCAGCAGCGCCTTCCTTCATTTTTACGAAGAAAGGGTTTGTGTTGTTCTTGGTGATCAAGCAGGCCAATGTGCCAGCTGATGCAACTGAAGCAAAGCTCGTAAGTGCAACGCCAACAAGCGCAGCTTTCAAAACTGATTTCATAAGTTATCCTCCCATGGAACGGCGCCATTATGGTGCCGTCTACAAACTGATTTTACGTTTTTGAAGAGTAGGCATGGAAAAACCATTCCTTCTTGCAATTTCGATAATGACCGAAAAAATCGCTCCGAGTCAATAAGTAAATCGGCTTGATTTATTATTGACACTCAATCCAGCATGCGAGAAGCTGGGCCCTAATGCCGATAACGGGCAAATGGGAAACGTCAGAGTTGAATATTGAGCCTACATCAAGCGAGCGCGGAATTGGCGTGGCTATCGCCACTGCGGCACGTGGCACAACGCAGAATGGTGTGCGGCTATATAATGAGCGCTTGGCCCTTTCTTTGATCCGGCAATATGGGCAATTGCCTAAAGCTGAAATTGCAAGGCTAACTGGACTTTCAGCCCAAACTGTCTCAGTTATTGTGCGCCTGCTGGAGCGCGATAATCTGGTCATTGCTGGCAATAAGCAGCGCGGCAAAGTGGGCCAACCATTGGTGCCATTTCAACTTAATCCGGATGGTGCTTTTGCGATTGGTCTCAAGGTGGGGCGGCGGTCGGGTGATCTCATGTTGCTTGATCTGGCTGGAACGGTACGTGAGACTATCCGTCAGCCCTATCATTTTCCAACGCCGCAACAATTTCTGGCCTTTGCCAGAGACGGCATAAACAGGTTGGTTCAGCAGTTGCCAGTGCCATTGCGCAGCCGCATTGCGGGGCTTGGGATTGCTGCCCCTTTTGAACTTTGGAATTGGGAAGAGGAAGTGGGTGCACGCCATGAAGTTTTGGAAGCGTGGCGCAACTTTGATTTAACGGGTGAAGTGGCCAAGCTTTGTAATTTTCCTGTGCACCCGTGCAATGATGCAACGGCCGCTTGTTCAGCTGAACTGCTGTTTGGACAGGGTTCCAAAACACGCGACTATGCCTATTTCTATGTCGGGTATTTTATTGGCGGCGGATTGGTTTTGAATGGCAGTCTTTATCAAGGCCGCACAGGCAATGCGGGTGCGCTTGGTTCTATCCCTGTGCCACGGCACGGCGGCGGTGCTGAGCAACTCATTCGCACTGCTTCACTTTATACTCTTGAACAAGCCTTGCGTGACAATGGCCAAAGCCCCGACTTGCTTTGGAGTACTGAAGATGATTGGAATGAGGCTGGTAAAATTTTAGAGGAATGGATTTTGCGGGCAGCGCGCGGCATTGCACAGGCTTGTGCATCTATTGCCGGCATTATGGAGTGCAGCGAAATTGTAATTGATGGCGCTATGCCGCCTTCAGTCAGGCAGCGATTGGTGCATGCCACGCAAGATGCGCTAAAATATATAAACATGAGCGGCATCAGTTCTTTTACGTTGCGCGAAGGTGCTATTGGTCGTGATGCCCGGGCTTTGGGTGCTGCCAGCCTGCCCCTGTTTGCAAATTTTATTATTGACCGCGATATACTTTTTAAAGAGGCCATTTGAACTATGCTGAAAAATATAAATCCACTGCTGGGGCCTGAACTTCTCAAAGTACTACGCGCCATGGGGCATGGCGACGAAATTGCTATTGTTGACGGCAATTACCCCGCAGACACTGATGCCAAACGTTTGGTGCGGATGGATGGGCATTCGGCAACGGATATTCTCGATGCAATTTTATCGGTGATGCCGCTGGACGAAATGGTGCCTGATTGTGCGTTCAGGCCTGCTGCATATAATGATCCCAAAAACATGCAGCCGATTTTTGCTCAGTTCGAAACAATTGTGAAACGCCACGAACCGGCGCGGCATGTGACCACTTTGGTGGGTGCTGATTTTTATAATCGTGTGAAAGGCTGTTATGCCATTATTGCTTCAAGCGAAGCACGGCTTTATGGCAATATCGTTTTGAGGAAGGGCGTTGTTCATCCGCAGTAAGGTGATAGAGATTTTCGTGTTCTTCTATTGTTCTTGACTCTGATTCAATCTCCGCGCTAGGCTCATCTTCTGGATGGGGAATTGATTATGACATCACGTGTGGGCACTGTGGCGTTTCAGGGGGTGGAGGCTGTTGCTGTTGATGTGCAGGCCCAGTTTATTTCAGGCCAAGTGTTATTTCAGGTTGTGGGCCTTGGCGATAAGGCAATCACCGAAAGCCGCGAGCGGGTGCGTTCGGCCCTTCATGCCATTGGTTTAGCTTTGCCGGGCAAAAGACTGGTGGTTAATTTATCGCCTGCTGATTTGCCCAAGGAAGGCAGCCACTATGATTTGCCAATTGCACTGGCTGTGTTATCTGCACTCGGTGTTATTCCGCCGGATTTTCTAGATCGTTATATCGTGATGGGTGAGTTGGCATTGGACGGAAGTTTGCTTCCTGTATCAGGCGCACTGCCTGCAGCAATGGCTGCCAACGCACGAGAGTTGGGTTTGATTTGTCCCAAAGCTTCCGGATCAGAAGCGGCATGGGCTGGCGATGATATCGATATTTTAGCGCCTGAAAATTTGATTCAGTTGATCAACCATGTCAAAGGCACGCAAGTTTTGACACGTCCCAAACCGCATCTGGCAGTTATTGATACGAAGTTGCCTGATCTTTCCGACATCAAAGGCCAAGAAGCTGCAAAACGCGCCTTGGAAGTGGCTGCCGCCGGTGGTCATCATATGATCATGGTGGGCCCGCCCGGTGCTGGCAAATCCATGCTGGCGCAGCGCCTGCCCTCCATCTTACCACCGATGGATGCCCGCGAAATGTTGGATATTTCAATGATCGCCTCACTGGGTGGCGAACTTAAAGATGGGCAATTGACCAGGCGCCGTCCATTTCGCGCTCCCCATCATTCAGCCTCCATGCCAGCCCTGGTTGGCGGGGGCTTGCGCGCCAAGCCAGGCGAGATGGCATTAGCGCATCATGGTGTATTATTTCTTGATGAATTGCCCGAATTTCAGCCACGTGTTCTGGAAGCGTTGCGCCAACCGATGGAGTCGGGCGAGGCTGTCGTGGCCCGCGCCAACTATCATATCACTTACCCTGCGCGTTTCCAATTGATCACGGCCATGAACCCGT
>JAYTSN010000168.1:0-1599 GCA_043745625.1 Aestuariivirga sp.
TGAGCGTTCGGGGCTTGATCAAACTGTTTCGGATGCGCAGGCGCAGCAAAGATTGTTGATGTCACTTGCCGATAAGCAATTGCAGCCGGGCTCTACGACAGAGATTGTGAAAACGGTTGATGCAACTGCGCTAGGAAATTTGGTTGATGTGGTTGGTTCGCGACTGACGAGCATTTCAAAATCCATTCATGATGCGCAACTGCGCCAGAGGGCAATCGATAAGTTAGTGGCGGACTTGAATATTAGTGCTGAAAGTTTGGCGCCTGCCGAGGCAGCTCATATGCAGGTCTCTATACATGTGATGGCTTCCGCAGCAATGACAGGCTCTATTAAAGTGAACTACCGGATTGGTGGTGCAGGATGGCAGCCATTTTATGATGCAAAGCTGGCGCTTCCAGTCCAAGGTGCCAAAGCCAAACTTGAAATCGTTCGCCGTGCGGAAGTCGTGCAGAACACTGGTGAGACTTGGGATAATGTTGCACTGACATTGTCAACTGCGCGCCCGACGGGATCGACAGCAGCGCCAGATTTAGGCGAAGATCCAATTCAAGTTGCGATGGCTGAAGCTTTGAGGCGCGTTGAAATGCCTGCGGCGGCGGCACCAATGGTTGTTGATGACAAACAAAAAGAAGAGGCTGGATCAAGTTTTGTGGCCCAAAGCGCCTTAAAGAAAGTTGATGTAATGGCGATACAGCGCCAAGCCGTGATTGAAATGGCGGGTTTTAATGCGAACTATGTCATTCAGGGCCGGGTGAGCGTTGACAACACAGGCACCGCGAAAAAAGTGCGCATTGCCACTGATCAATTTGATGCATCGTTGCAAGCGATCGCTGTTCCGCGGCTTGATCCAAATGCTTATCTCACCGCTGCATTCACCATGAAGGGCGATGCGCCTTATTTACCGGGGGTGGTCAATTTGTTCCGTGATGGCATGTTTATGGGGCAGGGCAGTTTGCCCCAGCTTTCAGCCGGAGAAGACGCTAAGCTTGGCTTTGGGGCAGATGATTTGATCAAAGTTAAGCGCGCTGAAGTGAAGCGCAATTCGAGCAAGGAGGGCATTATTACATCGTCCAATGTGCAGGAATTGGCCTGGGAAATGTCAGTGACCAATTTGCATGGTGTAACTATTCCTGTGACGGTGATTGACCGCAAGCCTTTCTCGACTGATGTACGTATTACGGTTGAGACTTTGCCGGGGATGACTGCTCCGTCTGTCATGGATTTGGACAAGAAACGTGGCGTTTTGGCTTGGAATTTTGATTTGGAGCCAAAGGCACAGAAGGACATTAAAACAGGTTATAAGGTGACAGCCCCGGAGGCTGTGCATATCAGCATGAACCCCTAAAGTTTGTTGCGCCAAACTCGGTTTGGTGTATGCATCTGCAACGGCTCCGGCAGATTCCTGCTCGGAGCCGTAGTCGTATTTGAAGGGGTTTGAACCATGGCCAATGTGGCAGTTGTCGGCGCGCAATGGGGCGATGAAGGCAAGGGAAAAATTGTGGATTGGCTTTCGGAACGCGCCGATGTGGTGGTGCGTTTTCAGGGCGGTCACAATGCTGGTCACACGCTGGTTATCAATGGTGTGACTTATAAATTATC
>JAYTSN010000169.1:0-1597 GCA_043745625.1 Aestuariivirga sp.
TTTGTCGTTGCGTTACTAGCATTTTTGTTAGGTGCGCTTTCGGGTTTGGCTATGCCGCCTTATGATGCATGGTGGATTTTCGGGTTCACGTTTCCCGCAGTTTTATTTTTAATCGAAAAAGCCGGTTTATATCGCGCATTTTTTCTCGGTTGGATTTTCGGCTTTGGCTATTTTCTCGTGGCGCTGCATTGGATCGGCAATGCCTTTTTTGTAAACGCATCGACTGATTTATGGATGATGCCTTTTGCCGTTGGTGGGCTAGCGGCATTTCTGGCGACATATTGGGGCTTGGCGGCGGGGCTTACACGTTACTTTCACCGCAAAGGGTTTGAGCCCTTTCTTCTCGCACCTGTGTTTTTCACAGCAATGGAATATTTGCGCGGCCATTTGTTTTCTGGTTTTGCCTGGGCAGCGCCTGGCCTTGCGGTTGATGGCATGGGCAGCGTTTCGCAAGTTGCTTATTTGGTTGGAATGGAGGGGCTGACATTTCTGATATTGCTGTGGGCGGCAGCGTTGTTCGGTTTATTGCGGGGCCAACGTTTGTTGCCGCTGATGGTGCTGGCACTCTTGCCGCTTTCATGGGGCTGGGGCGAGTGGCGTTTATCGCAAAATCCCACGCAATTTTCTGCGACAGTTTTCATACGTATCGTCCAACCTAATCTGAGTGAGGACGATGCATGGCGGTCCAAAAATGCACGGCTTATTTTTGACCGGCTATTGGCGCTTTCAGCCCAGCCATCTCAGCTCGCAAAACAGGTTAGCCATATTGTTTGGCCGGAATCTATTGTGCCGTTTTTGATTGATGAAAGCCCCGCAGCACTTTCGCAAGTTGGCCAGATGCTCGGTGAAAACAGGATACTGATGACGGGTGCGGTGCGCCGTTCCGCGCCCGATCCCCAAGCCGATTATTTTACCAGCGTTTTGGCTATTGATGGGAATGCAAAAGTCATTGCCCATTACGATAAGGCCCATCTTGTGCCTGGTGGAGAGTTTTTACCGTTGGCTTGGCTCCTTGAGCCACTCGGATTCCGGCAGGTGGTCAGTTTGCCTGAAAGCTTTAAAGCCGGCAAAGGCCCCGAATCACTGCGCATTCCAGGTGCCGGTTTGGTTGGTGCCCAGGTTTGCTATGAGGCCACTTTCCCTCAAGAAACGGTCGATCCACTCAACCGCCCCGATTGGTTGGTGAATGTTACAAACGATGGTTGGTTCGGTCAGTCAACCGGGCCTTGGCAACATTTGGCACAATTTCGGCTTCGGTTAATCGAACAGGGGCTTGCTGGTGTTCGCTCAGCAAACACGGGCATTTCGGCCATAATAGACCCATTTGGGCGCTATATTGTTAAATCGCCACTTGACGTTGAGGCGGTTTATGATGGCCAATTGCCCCTGTCACTTACACCTGGACTCTATGCTCGGTTTGGCGATTTTGTTCTCTTAGGCGTGTTGCTTTGTGGATTGGTTTTAGCTTTCGCGGCGCGTAAACAAGCTCAATCTTTCAGCTATACTCTGACTCGGAAGTGAACCAAAAATCATTTGACGTTCTGTTATATTCGGATTCTACCGTTCTTGATGGATGGAGCGTCATTTCTTACCGACT
>JAYTSN010000170.1:0-1597 GCA_043745625.1 Aestuariivirga sp.
GAAAACATGGCAATAACACCAAACAGCTTATCTGGAACCGAACGCAAAATTGCGTAGAAAGGCAGATAATACCACTCTGGCTTAATATGCGCCGGTGTCGAAAGCGGATTGGCTGGTACGTAATTTACAGCATCACCCATATAGTTCGGGCCATAAAAAACGAACAATGCGTAGAACATCAGGAACACAACTACGGCAAAGCCATCTTTCATTGTGTAATAAGGATGGAACGGAACCGTATCCTGCGGGCCTTTTATGTTGATACCAGTCGGGTTCGTATTGCCTGGAACATGCAATGCCCAAATATGCAGTGCAACCAATCCGACAAGAACGAATGGCAAGAGATAATGCAGCGAGAAGAAGCGGTTTAAGGTTGGATTATCAACTGAATAGCCGCCCCACAACCAAGTTGTCACTGAATCGCCCACGAACGGGATGGCCGAGAACAAATTCGTAATAACCTTAGCGCCCCAAAAGCTCATCTGCCCCCAAGGCAAAACATAGCCCATGAAAGCCGTGGCCATCATCACAAGATAGATGATCACACCGAGCATCCACAACACTTCGCGTGGAGCTTTGTATGAGCCGTAATACATGCCGCGGAACATATGGATGTATACTGCGATGAAGAACATCGAAGCGCCATTCATGTGCATGTAACGAAGCAGCCAACCATAGTTCACATCGCGCATGATGTGCTCTACCGAGTTGAAAGCCATATCCACTTGCGGTGTATAGTGCATGACCAACACAATACCGGTGATGATTTGCACAACCAGCATAACTGCCAGAATGCCGCCAAATGTGTACCAATAATTGAGGTTCTTTGGCGTTGGAAAATCCAACATATGATCTTTAGCGAATGCTACAATTGGCAAACGTTCATGAAACCATTTTCCAACGGCGGAGGTAGGTTGATATTTATTGGGGCCGCTCATTTTTGTGTCCTAATTAGCCAACGCGGATTTTTGTATCAGAGAGATACGCATATTGTGGAACTGCTAAATTCTCAGGTGCTGGGCCTTTGCGAATACGGCCAGCCGTATCATATTGCGAACCATGGCATGGGCAGAACCAGCCGCCGGTTTTAGTTGCACCTTCAACCACGGCAAATTCACGAGACGGGTTAGCACCATCTGGCACACAGCCCAAATGGGTGCAGACACCAAGCATAACCAAATACTGTGCCTTGCCACCCACAACGCGGTTTTCATCAGTAGCCAAATCGCCACTCTTGGCATTGGCATTGCGCGCAACGTTATCTTTCAGCTCGTCCATCTTGACAGCTTTGGCCGCCTCGATTTCGGGCTTGGTACGGTGGCGCACAATCAAAGGGTTGCCGCGCCATTTGAACGTAACAGCTTGGCCCTCAGCAATAGGCGCTAAATCAACATCAATCGAAGCGAGCGCCAAAACGGCAGCGTCTGGGTTCATTTGATTAATAAACGGCCAAGCAACCAAGGCAGCGCCAACACCGGCCACTGCACCTGTGGCTATATATAGAAAATCGCGCCGATTAACATCTGCATGTGCATGATCTGCTGTGGACACTTGGCCAAATTCCTCGTCATAAATTGCGTGACTCTGTTGAATCTCC
>JAYTSN010000171.1:0-4822 GCA_043745625.1 Aestuariivirga sp.
ATGGCGATATTTTCAGCGCGCTTGAAATGACCAGAGCCAAAAATTCCGCCAATGGTAAAGCCAGATGCGCGCATCAATGTGTTATGCTGCGCAACCATCAAATTTTCCAAAAGCGTCATGCCCGAGAACAGCCGAATGTTTTGGAAAGTGCGCACCACCTTGGCTTTCTGGGTGATGATGAAATCATCCATGCGTTCCAGCAAAAACTCTTTGCCGTCTGGATGCTTCAGTTTGATCATGCCTTCCGTAGGCTTATAAAAACCAGTAATGCAATTGAACACCGTGGTTTTGCCAGCGCCGTTGGGGCCGATCAAAGCGGTGATTTGCTTGCGCCCCGCATCGAATGACAAATCACCAATCGCAGTCAGTCCACCAAAACGCATGGTGAGGTGCTGAACCTGTAATTCAGGATCTTTCGCCCAATTCAACATCAGCCATGTCCCTCGGCCACGAGATCACCGGAGACGGATTTTTTCTCTTTCAAATAAACCGTGGGCTCGCGCTTTGTAACAAAACCACGCGGCCTAAAGCGCATCATAAGCACCATAGCCAAACCAACAGCGAGCATGCGGAACTGAATGGGCTCTGTTCCCGATGGCAACACAGCCTTCATGAAATCCATTTCGCGGAACAATTCAAACGAACCCATGATAACGATAGCCGAGAACACGATGCCGATTTGCGAGCCCAAACCACCAAGAACAACGATGGCGAGGATCAAAGCAGACTCGATATAAACAAATGATTCCGGTGATACGAAGCCTTGCCTAGCCGCAAAGAAACTACCAGCAAAACCGCCAAACATCGCGCCAATCGCAAATGCTGTGAGTTTTGTTGTGGTGGTGTTGATGCCAAGCGATCGACAAGCAATTTCATCTTCGCGCAAAGCTTCCCAAGCACGGCCAATAGGCAAACGGCGCAAGCGCTTGGTGACAAAATAAGTGACAAGAGCCAAAGTCAAAATCACATAATACAAGAAGATATAAAAATGAATGCGGTTAAACGGCATGCCGAAGAAGTCTGAGAAACTGCCCGGTGCATCTTTGAATGGTAACCCAAAGAAAGTAATCTTCGGAACAAGAATGCCTTGTGGGCCGTTAGTGAACGAGAACCAGTTCACCAACACTAAACGGATCATTTCACCGAAGGCTAATGTTACGATAGCAAGATAGTCGCCACGCAAACGCAACACTGGAAAGCCTAAAATCACGCCCCACGTTGCGGCAAGTAAGCCTGCAACTGGCAGTGAGATGTAGAACGCCCAAGGCAAAATCCCCGTACCGAGCCATTGCGGAAAATAAACTGTCGAGAGCAGAGCATATGCGTAAGCCCCCACCGCATAGAAAGCGACATAACCAAGGTCGAGCAATCCAGCGAGACCGACTACAACGTTCAAGCCCCAGCCCAGCATGATGTAGATCAAAATATAAACCGCCAAATCCATCACGCGCTTATCCCAGATCGGATGGAAGTATGTGAAAAGCGGAAAAGCTAAAGCAAAAATCAACAATAAGGGAGCAACGTTTTGAGAGATTTTTTCGCCCAAACTTTGGCTGGTACCAGTTGTGACTGCCTGGTGGTCTAAATGTTCACGATAAAGATACTGGGCAACACCGACCATAACACCAATAAATAGGCTTATAAAATTCCTTAAAATGGTTTGTGTTTCAGGCCAGATAAATTGCAACATTATACGACAAAACATAATAGTGGCGATAGGGAGGAGCAAATACTTCAGAAATAATTGCCATATCCATTTTGCAAACGATCGAATGGCAAGACTTAAGGGCGTGTCGCTCCACATTATAAGGTGCAAGAATAGCCGAACGCCAATCACAATTGCCGTAAGTGCAAAAACCAAACCCCATTTCTGGACGATGGTAATAACGCCCTGACCAATTTGAGTTCTGAGCGCAACAATCGGCGTGAGGATTAGGAATGTCAGAATCGCTGTGCCAACCAAATCCTTGGCCAGACCTTCAAGCGTCAGTTTTTTTGTTTCTTCAGAATTGGAGTTACTCTTGGGTACAACGGACATGAGTTAAACTTTCTCCACTTCTGGTTTGCCCAGCAGGCCTTGCGGCATGAAGATCAAAACCATTACCAAAACTGTGAAAGCCGCCACGTCTTTATACTCAACCGAGAAATAAGCACTCCACATTACTTCAATCATACCGATAACTAGGCCGCCAAGCATAGCACCGGGCAACGAACCAATGCCTCCTAGCACAGCTGCGGTAAAGGCCTTGATACCGGCAAGGAAGCCAATATAGAAATCTGTCACATTGTAATAGAGCAAGAACATGGTGCCCGCGAATGCGGCCAAGCATGCACCGAGAATAAATGTAATTGAGATGGTGCGATCAACGTTAATGCCGAGCAGCGATGCCATTTTCGTATCTTGCTCACACGCACGTTGGGCACGGCCAAGCGCAGTGCGGGTGATCAGCAACGTGAATGCCGTCATCAAAACCAGAGTCGAAATAATGATGATGATCTGCATATTTGAAATTTTGACGATGAATTCGCCATTTTCCACAGCGCGGTGCATCAGCTCATAACCACCACCAATAAGCGGCTGCATGGGCTTGGGACGGCCTTCCTGGGCAATGCGCACAAATTCTTGAAGCACGATCGACATACCGATTGCCGAGATAAGCGGGGCCAAACGGAACGAGCCCCGCAGTGGCCTATAAGCCACGCGCTCAATCGTCCAATTATAAACTGAAGCAATTAGCATGGCGATGACCACGACCAATGCCAAAGACAAAATAATCATGAAGGCACCGCTACCGCCAGTCACGCCCAATAACAAAAGAACAATGAAAGAGACCATTGAACCGACCATAAAAACATCGCCGTGAGCGAAGTTGATCATGCCAATGATACCGTAGACCATCGTGTAACCGATGGCGATGAGCCCGTAGATTGAGCCTAGTGTCAGGCCATTAATGAGCTGCTGGAGAAAATACTCCAAATCGCCCCCCTATGTGTTACGCGTTTCGTTTAATTTCCAGCTCTTCGGGCTGGTTTCAATCCGGTTTAGACAAGCGAAGGCGTAAATACAAGTGTGACAATCGCAATTTTAGCAATGTTTGCAGCGCAACATTATTTGTTTGACAAATCTGCAATGCGGCTATATCAAACCAACATATATCAATCTGGCATATAGCAAATGAATATAAGAACACTCTGCCTCGGAATTTTGTCGTTTAAGGAAGCGTCTGGATACGAGATCAAGAAAGAGATTGAAGAAGGCATGTTCAGCCACTTTATCGACGCAAGTTATGGTTCGATCTATCCAGCTCTAAGCCAGCTTAATTCTGAAGGTTTGGTGACCGTGCGCGCTGAAGAGCAAACGGGCAGACCTGATAAGAAGGTCTATTCAGTGACTGACGCCGGCCGCGCGGCTTTGGCCAAAGGACTTTTAGTAGTCCCGGCACGTGACAAATATAAGTCAGAATTTCTCTTTGAGATGCTGTTCAAAGATATGTTGCCTGAAGCCCATATCCGCCTTGCAATTGAAAAACAGCTTCATGATCTAGAAGAAGAATTGGCGCGTATGGCTGAGTGTCGAGCTTCTGGACAATCTAATGCGGGTTCAGAATTTATAATGGGATATGGCGAGGCAGTTTTGACTGCAGGCTCGAAATATCTGGAAGCAAAGCTTGCAGAACTGAAGCCGAACATAAAGTTGGCGGCTGAGTGATGATAAATACACAAATTGGCAGAGAGAAGACGTGCAACATGAAGAATTCCATTTTAGCGCTTTTTTTGGCAACAGTTTTGTCCGCCACCGCAATGATAGGATCAGCGCGCGCCGATGATGCGGCTGTAGCACCTGCGAAATCTAATGCCGGAAATCCAGTTGTGACAGTGTTCTTGGCTCAAAAAAAGCCAATTGCGGCCAGTCTCATTGTGACGGGAAGTTTTGCCGCTGGCGAATTGGTTTTGGTATCGCCACAGATTGAAGGTTTGGCAATCACAGATATTCTGTCCGAAGAAGGCGATATCGTAAAGAAAGACCAAGTTCTGGCGAAACTTTCTTCGTCTTCAACTGATATCAAAATTGTTCAGACCCAAGCGAGTATCGCAAAAAATGATACCGCAATAAAGCAAGCTCAGAATCAAATTGATCAAGCGAAAATCAGCAATGATCGCGCCCAAGCTGATTTAAATCGTACCAAAAAATTGCGCTCAACAGGCGTGGCGACTGTCGAACAATTTGATCAGCGCCAAGCGGCAGCCGACTTGACCAATTCCCAGTTGCTGGCTGCGGAACTTGCGCTGGATAGTGCGAAGGCAGACAGGTTGGGCCTTGATGCGCAAATGCAGGATTTGCAATTACAAAAGAGCCGCACTGAAATTAAAGCGCCCATAGACGGTTTTATCAGCCGGCGCACAGCCCAAGTGGGGGGCATTGCTTCAGCCGGCAAAGATGCGATGTTTAATATTGTCGCAAACAGCACGATCAAGCTTTTGGCCGAAGTGGCCGAGTCAGATTTGCCGAAAGTTCAGATTGGCCAGAAAGCCACCATCGTTGTGAACGGAATGGCAAAGCCAATCGAAGGCGTTGTGAAATTGATTTCGCCAGAAGTGAATGAAACAACGCGTATCGGCATTGCCCATATTCGCGTGCAAGAGGGCATCAAGATTCCGCTGGGTAGCTTTGGTCGTGCGACGATTGCGCTTGCCGCTTCTGACGGTGTGGTACTTCCACTCACCGCTGTGACATTCGGTGAAGACGGCCCAACAGTCCAGATTGTTGAAAATGGCAAGGTCAGTGTTCGCAAAGTGATCACTGGACTGGTCAGCACATCCG
>JAYTSN010000172.1:0-1588 GCA_043745625.1 Aestuariivirga sp.
GCCAATTTACTGGCACCAGCCAAGATTCAAACATTTCGGCTGTGCGCTCCCAAGTGAACCACTTTGCGGCCTCGTGAACTTTTGTTCTATCTAATGTTAGTGCCTGAGCAACAGCACGGCATAGATCGGGGTCCAGTGCGCCGGTTACATTTTGTTCAACAACATCAATCGGGCTTGAGACGTTGAATGCGGCAACTGGTGTTCCACACGCCATCGCCTCGATCATCACAAGACCGAATGTATCGGTTAGACTAGGGAACACAAATACATCGGCAGCCGCAAGTGCACGGGCATAAGTCGTTTCGCGCAAATATCCTGTGAACTTCGTATTTTTGTATTTCGCCTCGAGCATCTTTCGATCTGGACCTTCGCCAACCACTACCTTCGTGCCCGGCAGGTCAAGTTTCAGAAAAGCTTCAATATTTTTATCCATAATGACACGGCCCGAAATAAGCATGATTGGCTTTGGTAGATCAAAGTAATCGCGTTCCCAAAGTTTGAATATTGAGTGATCAACACCACGCGTCCAAGTTTTCACATTGGTAAAGCCATGTTCCTCCAAAACCTTCGATACTGTAAGGGACGGCGTCATGACGGCTTGCGAGTGTTTGTGAAATCGGCGCAGCATCGACCAGAAAAATGAAGCCACACCTGGAATAGGCAATCTTGCCGTCGCATATTCAGCAAAGCGCGTGTGAAAGCTTGTGGTGAACGGGATATTGCGCTTCAGACATGCGCGCCGCGCTGCCCAACCGAGCGGTCCTTCGGTTGCGATATGGATGCAATCAGGTTTTAGCGCATCAATTTCTGCGCCAAGTTTGTGGGCACCCGGAAAGCTCAATTCAATTTCAGCGTAACCCGGCATTGGCCAATTGCGTCTGCCTTCAGGTGTTATGTAACTCACCTTGTGGCCACGTTCGCGGAGTTTTGCACCAGTGGTTTGAAGGGTTCTGACGACGCCATTAACTTGCGGTGACCAAGCGTCGGTTACGATCAGTATGTGCATCATCTTTCCAATCCAGTTGCGCTGCGGGCTGTTTCTTCCAGTCTAAAACTTCAAAGCGACCGTCATAATATTCAACGAGAGCTGTGCAGCTCTCAACCCAATCGCCATCGTTCAAATAATGAATGCCATCAATCATGCGGTCGTCGGGCGTGTGGATGTGGCCGCAAATGACGCCTTCACATTTGCGCTGATGCGCTTCGCGAACGACGGCTTCTTCAAAGCGCGAAATAAACTCGACGGCTTTTTTAACCTTGTGTTTGATGTAGGCTGAGAGCGACCAATGGCCGAAACCGAAAAACTTGCGGCAGACAATTACCACGATATTAAAGTCCATTAAGCGTTCGTAGGCCCAGTCCCCTAGCTTGGCGAGCCAAGGAGCAAAATAGATCACGCTATCAAATTTATCACCATGCAAAACAAGATAGCGTTTACCGTTCGCAGCCTTGTGAATTGTCTCTTTCAACACCGCGACGCGGCCAAAGCGATGGCCTGCAATGTCGCGAAAATTTTCATCATGATTACCAGGGATGTAAATCACGCGTGTTCCCTTTCGGGCTTTGCGCAAAAGTTTTTGAATCACAT
>JAYTSN010000173.1:0-4785 GCA_043745625.1 Aestuariivirga sp.
GCAGGTGCTGATGAAATCGATACCAAGAACCTCGGCAATGCTTTCGTCGTATACTTGGGCAGCCATGGTGATGCAGGTGCTGAACGCGCCGATGTAATTTTGCCGGGCGCTGCCTACACCGAAAAGTCCGCCACCTATGTGAACACCGAAGGCCGCGCCCAAATGACCGCTCGCGCTGCTTTCCCACCAGGTGATGCAAAAGAAGATTGGGCCATCATCCGCGCACTCTCGGATTCATTGGGCGCAACTTTGCCATGGAACAATTTGGAGGAGTTGCGTGCGGCGATGTATGCAATCGCTCCACAATTGGCGAGCCTTGACCAGGTGCACAAAGCTGATGCTGCCGCTCTGGTTGAGCTAGAACAAGGTGCGGGCAAAACCACTTCAGCGCCATTCCAATCTCCTGTTAAAGATTTCTATTTCACCAACCCCATCGCCCGCGCGTCTCGCACGATGGCGGAATGTTCGGCACTGAAGAACGAACGCAAAATGCAGGCGGCGGAGTAAACTCATGTATGAATTAGCTCTCTTCCTTGGTTTGATTTTGCTCGAAAGCGTAGCAATGATGATTGCTGTGTTGGTCTCAGTTGCCTTCCTGATTTATTTCGACCGCAAAGTTTGGGCCGCCGTGCAAATGCGCCGTGGCCCGAATGTGGTAGGCCCATGGGGCTTGCTCCAATCATTTGCGGATTTAATAAAATTCGCGTTGAAAGAAGTCATCATTCCCGATGGCTCGAACAAAGGCGTGTTTGTCATCGCGCCAATCGTAACTGCCTTGCTTGCACTTTCAGCTTGGGCGGTGATCCCGATCAATGAAGGCTGGCGCGTAGCCAACATCAATGTCGGTGTTCTCTATCTCTTTGCGATTTCATCGTTGATGGTCTACGGCACCATCATGGGCGGTTGGGCATCAAACTCTAAATATCCATTTCTGTCAGCACTGCGTTCAGCCGCGCAAATGGTGTCTTATGAAGTTTCAATCGGCTTTGTCATCATCACCGTGTTGCTGTGTGCTGGTTCATTGAATTTGACCGATATTGTACACGCCCAAAACCACGGCCTGGGAACGAAGCTTGGTGCACCAGCATCTTTGCTTGATTGGTATTTCATCCCACTCTTCCCAATGTTCGTGATCTTCTTCATCTCAGCATTGGCCGAAACCAATCGTCCTCCGTTTGATTTGGTTGAATCGGAATCCGAACTCGTTGCGGGCTTTATGGTGGAATATTCTTCAACACCATATCTGCTCTTTATGCTGGGTGAATATGTGGCCATCACAGCCATGTGCGCCATGACAACAATCTTCTTCCTTGGCGGCTGGCTCCCAATTATCAACGTTGCACCATTCAATTGGGTGCCAGGCATCATCTGGTTCTTGATTAAACTGGTCTTTGTGTTCTTCATGTTCGCCATGGTGAAAGCTATCGTGCCGCGTTATCGCTATGACCAGTTGATGCGCCTCGGTTGGAAAGTATTTTTGCCAATATCGCTGTTCTGGGTGGTGCTCACCTCTGGCGTACTCGTTTACATGGGATGGTTGCCATCATGAGATTATCTCAAACCGCGCGTTCGCTTTTTCTTGCTGAATTTGTGTCGGCCTTCTGGCTCGGCATGAAGTATTTGTTCGCAGCCAAGGCCACGCTGAATTATCCGCACGAAAAAGGCATGCTTTCCCCACGCTTCCGTGGCGAACATGCGCTGCGTCGTTATCCCAACGGTGAAGAGCGCTGCATTGCCTGCAAACTCTGCGAAGCCATTTGCCCAGCTCAAGCCATCACCATTGAAGCAGGCCCGCGCCGCAATGATGGCACAAGGCGCACCACGCGCTACGACATCGACATGGTGAAATGCATTTATTGCGGTTTCTGCCAAGAGGCCTGCCCGGTTGATGCCATCGTTGAAGGCCCGAATTTCGAATACGCCACCGAAACCCGCGAAGAGCTGTTGTTCAACAAAGAAAAACTGTTGGTCAATGGTGATCGTTGGGAGCGCGAATTGGCCCAAAACATTGCGCTTGATGCGCAGTATCGATAAGGGGCAGGAACAATGGCAATCACATTTTTCTTCTACCTCTTTTCATTCGCCGCTATCGCTTCGGCCATGCTGGTGATCACCGCGCGCAACCCTGTACATTCAGTGTTGTTCTTGATTTTGTGCTTTTTCAATGCGTCCGGATTGTTCGTACTACTCGGCGCTGAATTCCTCGCCATGATTTTGGTTGTGGTTTATGTGGGCGCAGTCGCTGTGCTGTTCCTCTTCGTGGTTATGATGCTCGATGTGGATTTCGTGGAAATGCGTGAAGGCATGACGCAATATCTGCCCATCGGCGGCGTGATCGGTTTGATTTTGCTCGTTGAGATGATCTTGCTGGTCGGCACCTGGACAATCTCTCCAGATTTAATTGCCAATGCCACATCCCCTGCATCAGGCGGCATCACCAACACGCAAGCCATCGGACAAATCCTCTACACCAAATATGTCTTCTTCTTTCAGATGTCGGGCCTCATTCTTCTGGTTGCTATGATCGGTGCCATTGTGCTCACCATGCGCCACAAGCCAAACGTCAAGCGCCAAGTGATCGCCGATCAAGTCGCACGCGGGCCTGCGACTGCTGTTGAAGTCAAACAAGTCAAATCGGGGGAGGGCCTCCAATGATCGGCCTCACACACTATCTCATCGTCGCTGCCATCATTTTTACGATTGGCATTTTCGGCATATTCCTCAACCGTAAAAACGTCATCATCATTATGATGTCGATTGAGTTGATGTTGTTGGCCGTAAACATCAACCTTGTGGCTTTCTCATCTTATCTGCATGATCTCGTCGGCCAAATCTTCGCACTGCTCATCCTTACGGTTGCCGCAGGCGAAGCCGCCATTGGTCTTGCCATTCTCGTAACTTATTTCCGCAACCGCAAAACCATCGCGGTTGACGATATCAACATGATGAAGGGCTGACGCAACATGGTTCAGGCAATTCTCTTCCTGCCATTGTTAGGCGCTCTGATCGCCGGGCTTTTTGGCACTAAGGCGTTCAAAAACCTCGGACGTGACGCCGATGTTTATGCTGAACATCACGACGCACATGGCTCAGACCATGCGCATGATGATCACCATGGCCATTATGATGGCCCAGCTTGGCCGATGTATTTAACGACCAGTTTGCTCTGCCTCGGTGCCATCATGTCTTGGATCATCTTCTTGGGCTTTCTTCAAGAAGGCCACGATAGCCGCATTGAACTGTTGAACTGGATCACCTCTGGAACGCTTCAGGCTCCATGGGCCATCCGACTTGATGCGCTCACTGCTGTGATGCTCGTCGTCGTAAACACAGTCTCTGCACTCGTGCATGTGTATTCGCTGGGCTATATGAGTCACGACGAACATCAACCACGCTTCTTTGCTTATTTGTCCCTGTTCACCTTCGCCATGTTGATGTTGGTCACTTCTGACAATCTCATTCAAATGTTCTTTGGCTGGGAAGGTGTGGGCCTCGCGTCGTATCTCTTGATCGGCTTCTGGTACACGCGCGAAAGCGCCAATGCCGCCGCCATTAAAGCTTTCGTCGTCAACCGTGTTGGTGACTTTGGTTTCGCTTTAGGCATTTTCGGCGTTTATGTGGTGTTCGGCTCAGTTGAATTCGAAACCATTTTCCAGCACGCGCCAGATGTTGTCGGCAAAACCATGCACTTTCTCGGCTATGACTTCGACACGCTCACAACGCTCTGCCTCCTGTTGTTCATGGGTGCCATGGGCAAATCAGCACAATTCCTGCTCCACACCTGGTTGCCAGATGCGATGGAGGGCCCAACACCAGTTTCAGCCCTAATCCATGCCGCCACAATGGTGACCGCGGGCGTATTCCTGGTCGCCCGCATGTCGCCCTTGTTTGAACTCTCTCCTGATGCCCGCTCGGTGGTCATCATTGTTGGCGGCATCACCGCCTTCTTTGCCGCCACAGTGGGACTAGTGCAAAACGATATCAAACGCGTGATTGCTTATTCAACCTGCTCACAGCTCGGTTATATGTTTGTGGCCATGGGAGTAGGGGCTTATGGCGTAGGCATTTTCCATCTCTTCACCCACGCCTTCTTTAAAGCCTTGTTGTTCCTGGGCGCAGGCTCAGTCATTCATGCGATGTCAGGCGAACAGGACATGCGCAAAATGGGCGGCCTTGCGCCTCATATCCGCATCACCTGGGCCGTGATGTTGATCGGCACGTTCGCACTCACAGGCGTTGGCATTCCCGGCATCGGCGGCTTTGCTGGCTTCCATTCGAAAGATGCGATCATCGAAGCAGCTTATGCCTATGGCTCATCACCCGCGACCTTCGCATTTGGCTTGCTGGTGATCGCCGCCTTCTGCACGTCCTTCTATTCTTGGCGTCTGGCCTTCATGACGTTCAACGGCAACACCAAAGCTGATGCCGAAACCGTATCGCAAATTCACGAAAGCCCGCCCGTCATGTTGATCCCGCTTTATGTTCTTGCAGCAGGTGCCATCGTCGCAGGTTTTATGTTCCAACATTGGTTTATTGGTGAAGGCCAAGCCGAATTCTGGGGCGCGGCGCTTGCCCGCAATGAGATCTTGACCAAGATGGAAGAGGTTCCAACTTGGGTCAATTGGGCAGCAACAATAGCGATGTTGGCAGGACTCGCACTGGCTTATGTGTTCTACATTCGCGACAAAACATTGCCAACGCGCGTCGCAGCAATGAACCAACCTGCTTATCAATTCCTTCTCAACAAATGGTATTTTGACGAGCTTTATAACTTCATCTTTGTGC
>JAYTSN010000174.1:0-4781 GCA_043745625.1 Aestuariivirga sp.
TTTGTATACATGAAGAAGCTGGATCCCTGCCTACGCAGGGATGACGGAATTAATGATTAAAATCAGATATTTGGCTAGAGAAACAAATATTGTTTGAAAACAATACCCAAAATTACAAAAAAGATGTGTGAATATGATAGCGGCGAAGGCCGGGGTTGGGCTCACCAATTGAGTGGAAGCCCAATCCCGGCCTTCGCCGGGATGACGGTTGAGGTGAGTGGTGATTCCAGATGTTTGCCCAATGCTCTAACTCGGTTAGAAGCGTAAAAATGTATTATAATTGCTTCGTCATCGCCCGCACGAATTCCGTTAGGCCCACTTGCCTTCTGCGGCGAAGTCTTTCTGCCATAACAATAGCTGTTATCTGGCGGTGTGAGGATTCGACTTCGTCGTTGATGATGACATAATCATATTCTGGCCAGTGGCTGATTTCGCGTGGGGCTTCGGCCATGCGTTTTGCAACGACCGATGATGAGTCTTGGTTGCGACCGATTAAACGATTCCGAAGAGATTCGGCATTTGGGGGCAGAATAAAGATGCGCACCAGGTCATCTTCCATGGCTTGGGCCAATTGCTGGGTGCCTTGCCAATCAATATCAAACAGAACATCGCAGCCCGCATTGAGCGCAACTTCGACTGGTTTGCGCGGTGTGCCGTAAGAATTGCCAAAAACGGTAGCCCATTCCAAAAGTTGTTTGTCGTGAACCATTTTATCGAACTGGGCTTGGCTGATAAAATGATAGTCGCGGCCATCAACTTCACCGGCGCGCGGTTTTCTTGTGGTGACCGAGACCGACATCGAGATGTTACCGTCGGCCGCCAAGAGTTTGCGTGACAAGGTGGTTTTGCCTGCACCTGATGGCGAGGACATGACAAACAAGATGCCGCGGCGCGGGATGTGGGTGTGCGATGTCATTCTATGTTTTGAACCTGCTCGCGCAATTGGTCGATGATGGTTTTGAGTTCGAGTCCGATTGCCGACATGGATTTGTCTCCCGCTTTGGAACACAAGGTGTTGGCTTCGCGGTTAAATTCTTGCGCTAGAAAATCAAGCTTACGGCCTACGGGTTCTTTGCTGATGAGCAATTCATTTGCGGCGGCACCGTGTGCTATCAATCGGTCGATCTCTTCTTGAATGTCGGCCCGTGTGGCGATCATCACCGCTTCTTGGTGGAGACGATCGGGATCGAAGCTGTTGCTGGCTTCGAGGAGTTTGGTGATTTGATCCTTGAGACGAAGCTTGATGGCTTCTGCTGATCTTGCAGGATTTATTGCTGCAGCTTGGGTTAATTCTGCAATGCGGGTGACTTGATCAACTAATGTTTGTTTCAGCCTTCCGCCCTCTTCTAAGCGGGCCGCGTTCAAGGCCGTTACAGCTTCATTTAATGAAGACAAAATGCCTTGATCTCTTGCAGTTTGTTCGGCTTCATCAATGGGAGTGGCTACGACTTCCAACACGCCGCGCATGACGAGAAGATTATCAACGCGCGGTGCTTTGCCACCCAACTTGCTGTGCAAGTCTTTCGCGAGCGCTAGATATTGGTCCAGCACTTCAGAATTAATCGAAAGCCTTTCGTGCTGTTTGCCATTGGCGATTGTGAGTGATGCCTGGATGTTGCCGCGCTTGAAATTGTTTTGGATGGCGTTGCGGCTTTGAATTTCGAGGTGATCATAGCCTGTTGGCATGCGCAGGCGCACATCCAAAGCTTTGCCGTTCACACTTTTTAATTCCCACACCCAGCCATAGTCGCCGCTGTTGCCAGCGCTGCGCGCGAAGCCTGTCATACTCGCCAAAGTCATATGGTAATTTTCGCCTTCGAATCAGATTTTTGAAGATTTTAGCGCGACGGAAAACAAGAGCGCTATTTCTTTGGTTTTTTTGGAATTGGAATTGGTACGCTTTTGCCGTTGACCGTGACAGTTGAGCCAGGCTTTAGGTTGGATGCAACTGCCGGCACTTCTGGAATTGGTTCACCGTCTATTACTGGCTCTGGTGGAACTGGCTCTTCTGCAGTTGGTTGGGCGGGAACTTCTACAGTTGGTTGGGCGGGAACTTCTGCAGTTGGTTGGGCTGGAACTTCTGGCAAAGCTGGATTTACCACAGTGTTGGGATCAGGCTGGGTTACCGCCGGGGCGATCGCGGGTGCGGCTTCGTCAGCCAATCCCTGCTGGGCGCGCCATTTTTTAACGTTTGTATTATGCTCATCAAGCGTGGCGGCGAAGGCGTGGCCGCCTGTGCCGTTGGCTACGAAATATAGATATTTTGTATCTTCTGGATTGAGCACGGCTTCCAATGCTGCTTTGCCCGGATTGGCAATCGGGCCAGGAGGAAGGCCGTTAATCGTATAAGTGTTATAGGGCGTTGAAGTTTCAAGATCAGATCTGGTTAGAGGTCGATCAAGTTTTCCTTTGCCACCCACAATGCCGTAAATTGTTGTGGGGTCAGACTGTAGGCGCATTTTTTCATTGAGACGGTTCAGAAAAACTGACGCGACTCTCGGGCGCTCTTCGGCCACGCCGGTTTCTTTTTCAACGATTGAAGCGAGTGTGACCAAGTCTTGTGGCGATGCTAACTTCGTCGTAGGCGGCTTTGCTTGCCACAGTGTGGCGAGTAATTTTGTTTGGGCGGCTTGCATATCTTCCAGCAGCTTTTGTCTCGTTAGGCCACGCCTGAACACATATGTGTCAGGCAGGATTGAGCCTTCTGGCGGAACAGTTTTTATTTCGCCATCAAGTTCTTTCTGCTCGGTAAGGCGCGCCACCACCATTTGGGATGTCCAGCCTTCTGGAACTGTAACCTTATATGTGAGGAAACGGCCAGCGGTTATCATGCCCAACACATCGTTCATTGATGCGCCTGCAGCAAATTCATATTCACCGGGTTTCAGCCTGCCACCGCGCATGGCATTTACGGCTGCGGCGGCACTGAACACACGTGCATCGGTGATGATGCCTTTGTCTTGCAAGGTTGCAGCAATTTGCGTGCGGTCTAAACTCTTAGATATTTCATAAACTGTCTTGGTTTTAAGTGGACCTGGTGCCGTGTAAGTGAGCCACGCCCAACTGCCTAATGCGGCGAGCAAGCCACCGAAAATGAAAAGCAGTACAAAGAGAGAACCAAAAACGCGCGTGAATGCGCTGCGTCTGGCCTTTGGCAAGACTGGTTCTGAAACACGCCTTGGGGGTTCGTCATCGTAACTCAAGATCGGCTCTCCGGTATAACTGCTTTAAGCCGCGAAACGGCGTAAAAGCAATGATGCGTTGGTACCACCAAAACCAAAAGAATTCGACAGAACTGTGTTGATCGGTTTTTTAACTGCCACTTTTGGAACAAGATTGATTTGGGTTTCCACTGACGGGTTATCCAAATTCAATGTTGGTGGGCAGATATTATCACGGATCGCCAAAGTTGAGAAGATGGCCTCGACGGCACCGGCGGCACCTAAAAGATGGCCGATGGCTGATTTGGTTGAGGACATATGCAAGCCTGCTGCATCATTTCCGAGCAAGCGCTCGACAGCGCGGAGTTCGATTTCATCGCCAAGTGGCGTGGATGTGCCATGAGCATTGATGTAATCGATTTCGCTTGGCATTGTTTGCGAGCGCCGCAGTGCTGCTTTCATGCAGCGATAGGCACCATCGCCATCTTCAGCGGGAGCTGTGACGTGATGCGCGTCGCCGGACATGCCATAACCGATGATTTCAGCATAAATTTTTGCGCCACGGGCCTTAGCATGTTCGAGTGATTCAAGAACGACCACACCAGCGCCTTCGCCCATTACAAAACCATCGCGGTGTTTATCATAGGGCCTGGAGGCTTTTTCGGGTGTGTCGTTGAAATTTGTGGAAAGTGCGCGGCAGGCGATGAAACCCGCGATGCCAAGCGATGAAATGCAGGCTTCAGCGCCGCCTGCGATCATCACATCTGCGTCGTCCATCATGATGATGCGCGCAGCATCACCGATTGCATGTGCGCCTGTTGAACATGCGGTGACGACGGCTGAGTTTGGACCTTTGAGGCCGCAGTTGATCGAAATGAGACCTGAGGCCAAGTTTATGAGCGAGCCAGGAATGAAGAATGGGCTGATTTTGCGGTAGCCTTTCTCAGCCAACAGGAGCGCAGTATCATTTATGCTGGGGAGGCCGCCGATTCCGGACCCAACCAGAACGCCGGCGCGATATTGTTCATCTGGAGTTTTAGGAGCGTAATTGGCATCAGCGAGTGCCTGCTTGGCTGCAACCAATGCGTATTGAATGAAATCATCGAATCGCCGTTGATCTTTGGGATCGACATATTGATCGCGATTGAATGTGCCGTTGGTGCCATCGCCATTTTTGATTTCGAAAGCAATGCGGGCAGGATAGGCTGAAGCATCAAACTTGGTGATGGGGCCTGCGCCCGATTCTCCGGCAAGGAGGCGCTTCCAAGTCTCTTCAACATTTCCCGCCAATGGCGAGACCATTCCCAAACCTGTTATAACAACGCGCCGCATCCTGGTATCCTCATCACTTAAGGTCGACTTTAACATGACTGCGCGGGGATACAGGATGCGCATTACGCCCTGCCCCCGCGCAAGATCTGTTTAAATTTGCCCTTTAAAATCGGGCAAAATTTTAAGCTGAAGTTTTTTCAATAAACTTCACAGCATCGCCAACGGTCTGAATATGTTCAGCCGCGTCGTCTGGAATTTCGATGCCAAATTCTTCTTCGAAAGCCATCACGAGTTCAACCGTGTCCAAGCTGTCGGCACCGAGATCATCAATAAAGCTCGCTTCTTGCT
>JAYTSN010000175.1:0-4775 GCA_043745625.1 Aestuariivirga sp.
TTTGGGAAACTGACACACAAACCATTAACTCTGAATGTTAAGATAGACTTATAAAGGTTAACAAAACCTAATCTGTCTCACTCAATTCTTAACGACCCATTCACTACCTATAGTGACCAACGGCTCAACACCCCCTAAATCTAGTGGTCGGGGGTTTGGCGTTAAGCAATTTTTTACGGTAACCAATTGTTAGTGCGCAATTTACTCGGTCTTAAACCTGCTTGTTCATACTGGTGGATGAAAAACGATACACCACAGCTAGTTGATTCGTGGAATCGTGAATAGAGTCGAGTTTGAGTTATTTTGGCGAATAGTATCGCTAGTGAGTGAGTAAAGGTGGGTAGAGTAATGCGTTCACGTGAAAGTCTTTTACGGTTAAACCGTTTCCGGGCCGAAGATTGCCGCAGGCAAGTGGCTGATATGGATCTGATGATCCAAGATTTGATGCGCAAGCATGATGATCTCGATGCACATGTGAAGTTTGAAGAGCAACGCACTGGCGTTAGCGATATCAACAATGTGAATTATTCAATGGCGGCAAAATCTGTGCGCAGTCGCCGCGATAATATTTTGAAAACAGTTGGTGAACTTCGCGACCAACATGAATCAATGATTGAGCGTTTGAAAGAGGCTGAAGCTGATTTACGCAAGGTTGAAATGTTGGTTGAAAAAGAAACGCCAACGGTCAAATCAGTCATTCCAGATATGCCAGGCCGCATTCCGGTCCATGCATTAGTACGATAAAAAGAAAAGAACCTTCAGATTGGCCGGGAATTTCCCGGCCTTTTTATTGGTTACGAGTTCCAATTGCACGTGGGCCGTTTTCGCAATTCCAAAAATCGTCATGCCCGCCCCCGCCCCCGCCTTCGCGAGGACAGGCTACGGCGGGCATCTGCGTTCTGAGGCAGAAAACAGAGATCCCCGCATTCGCGAGGATGACGATAAAGGTTTGAATTGCGAAACCGCGTTCATTCTCTAAAGCGCAAACGCCTTCAATTTCTCATAATAAGGCCGCGCTTCATCAGCAACTTTTAAAAGATGAATATCAAGAACGCTTTCTTTCGCACCCTGCTTCTTGAATCCAGTGGATTGCCAAACAGCATTATACCAATGCGGCGCCCACGCGCCGTCGCATGATTTGGGGCCCTTGGTCCATTGCAGCATCGCTTCATCAAATGGAATTGCCACAGCGCTACAAAGCTTCACTAAACTTTCACGCGGATTTTCAAGGTGTAGATCTGCATCCACCACTGGTGGCGCATGGCCAAGCGTTTGCGCCACCTGATCAAAAATCTCTGCTTGCTCAACAAAGCCAATTGCGTGCAGCGAAACTTCATCATGTTTCTTTGCATAGGAAGCCAAAACTTTTTCAGGCGATCTGATTAAGAACGCATTCATCAGTGTGCGGATGAATTTGCGATCAAACTTCGCCAGCATGTGGTGCGTCATATGCTTTTGATAGAATATCGGCTGTTTGCTCGGGCCAGCGCAGCGCCTTTCAACTTCAGACCATTCTGTCTCGCACGCGCTCAAAATATTTTCACGCATGGGATGGGAAAGCCCCGTCTCTTTCAGATAGGATCCATAAAACGGTTCATCCCAAGCCACGCAATCGGCGCGGTTGGCAAAGCTATACATCATGGCAGTCGAAATATTGCGTGGTCCTGACCACATGGCGATATTTGTCATTTCAAATTTCCAGTCGAGATAAAAAACCATATTGCAGCCATTGCGATAGCGACAGCCAAACAACGCCGCACCAATATTGCTTGCGGCGAATGTTCCAGCCAGTTGGCTAAGCTGCCTGCAAGAATGGCAATTGAGGCATGAATTACGGTGGCGATCGCCACATAAATTGCGGTCAGCAATGCAATTTGTTGGCGGGGCTGATCCGTGATGGTTATAAATTGCGGCAAGATGGCTGCATAAAACAAATAGGCTTTGGGGTTCAGCACATTGCTGATCAAGCCTTGAGTGAAATAAGCGCTTTTGGATTTTACTTCGATTTTTTTAGCCGCTTTAGAATCGATCCAAGCATCATAGGCCAGATAAAAAAGATAAAATGTTCCTAGCCAACGCAGCCCAGTGAGCAAAGCCGGATGGTTGTCAAATAGCAACGTAAGGCCCAAGCCTGCCACCAAACCTGCAAAGGCCAAGCCCAGACATATTCCTGCAACAGCAGCCAGAGCCGCGCCGCGCCCGCGTGTTGCACCTAGAACAGCAAGCCATGTCATGTTTGGACCAGGCGTTAGTTCAATAATAATTGATGCAATAATGAATTCGAACATCACAAGCTGCGCGTGGCTTCACGCTTAGCCAAACTTTTATAGGCTTCCGAAAGTTTGCGCGTAATGGGGCCGGGGCCTGACCAATCATCCGTAGACAGAGGATTTCGCACGGGCCTGCCATCGATGATGCGCACTGGTGTTGTGCCCGCGAAGGTTCCCGTGACGAAGGCTTCGTCTGCGCCATAAACATCATAGAGCGAAAAATGCTTTTCAAAAATTGGAATTGAAAGATCGCGGCACAGGCGAATGATGGTGCCGCGCGTAATACCAGGAATGCAATATTGCCCGGTGCTCGTCCACACTTGCCCTCGCCTCACGATGAAGAAATGCGTGGAGTTGCACGTGGCCACAAAACCATGCGGATCAAGCATCAAGGCTTCGTCAGCCCCAGCATTTGTGGCTTGAATACAAGCGGTTATACAGTTGAGCTTAGAATGTGAATTAAGCTTTTGGTCTTGGACATCAGGATAACCCCGGCGCACATTCACGGTGTGCAAGTTCAAACCCTTTTGAAATTTTTCGGGGTTTGGATTTTTGTGTTCAGGGATAATCACAATGGTGGCGGGCGAGATCGTCACGCGTGGATCTTGATAGGGAGTTGCTTTCAGTCCGCGCGTGACCATCAAACGAATATGCACACCATCACTCATTTTGTTGGCATCGATGCAAGCAAACAGCCGCCGCACCAAATCATCCGGGCGCAAACCAATATCCATGAAAATCGCCTTGGCTCCTTCATAGAGCCGTTCAATATGGTCGCGCAAAAACGGCACGCCAGCATTCACAAGGCGAAGCCCTTCCCACACGCCATCACCTAAAATAAAACCGGAATCAAAAACCGAGACGACGGCTTTTTCACGCGGCAGCAATTGGCCATTGACCGAAATTAAAATATTGGCGTTACGCGGATCAACTGCGATGTCGTGGATGGATTGGCTTTGCGTGTTCATGTATGCATCATGCCGTGCGCGCATAAAAAGATAAAGGGGCCAGCCATGCTACGATCAATCCGCCAGACTGAAATGGCCGAGGGCCCTTGGCGCAACGGTATGGGAGTTTCCTGGGAGATTGCGTCGCATAAAGAACAAGGCGCTGCCGATTTTTCGTGGCGCTTTGCCAAAGCGCGGATTGACCGCGATGTGCCGTTTTCAATCTATCCCGGCATAGACCGCGTGTTCATGCAGATTTCGGGCAATGGTCTGGATTTGGAGTTTGAAGGCGGGCATATTTTGCAGGTGCATGAAAGCAACGTGCCACACGCCTTTGCCTGCGATGTTCTGCTGAATTGCAAATTGCGAAACGGCCCATGTTTTGATCTTAATCTTTTCACAGCGCGTGGGGTTTATGAGGCGCAGGCGAGTGTATTAAAACTGAGTGGGATGGAGACACTTGATCTTTCGAACATCGCAGCTGTTTTCTTTGCACTCGAAGGCTCGGTGGTTTTAAGCGGGCAGGGCGGGGCTGTTCATTTGCAGACTGGCGATGCTGCTGTGGCGAAGTTGGAGCAGGGTGTGAGTATCGCTGGAAACGCGGCAACTTTGTTTGTTGGAATTTTGCAGCGATGTTAAATGTCTGTGCCATCTATTTTGGGAATCGAGCCTATGGCTAGGAACCTCATCAATTCGATCTAAGATAAATCGCATTGATGAAGTCCCTAGCCACGAGCTCCGAGGTTCATCTCAAGCCGCCTTTAACGTCCAGCCCTTGGCCGTTTCTCTTGCCTCAAACCGTGTAGGCTGTGGCGTTTTGGTTTCGAGGCTTGCCACTGTTTCAATCAATTTCCGAATCTGCACATTCTCGCCCATGTGTTCGCGGTAAAGGGCGCGCATTAATCTATCGGCCCATGCCGGCACTTTAACTTTGCCTTTTTCCCACAGGGCCACGGCTTGCTCATTATTGCCCAGCAAGCCAGCAAGGGCCGCTTGGGACAGGTCGAGCTCATGGCGCAGAAAACGAAACTCAGCTCCCGTCAAACGCGGGCGATAGGCGCATAAGTGACGACCAATTTCGCGGTGCAAGCCATCGATATTATCGAACGCAACGCCTTTGCCATAGGCGGTTTTGTGCTGCTTGAAGCCGTTCACCAGATAGATGTTGCGAAGCCCGCTTTCGGTGTAGTGATACATGGTCATTCAATCCTTCACGTCATAGATAGTTATAATAATCAGGCGGCTCGGCAGGTCGATAGCCAAGGCGACGCGCAATCTTTCACCTGCTGCCATGCGCTGCATTGCCAACTCCCATGTTCCTTTCAGACTGAAAACAGGGCCCTCAACAATCACGCCAAGCAACAGGCATTGCAAAACCATTTTAGGTGTCACACGCCGTTGTTTCATGCGCTGCAAAGCGTGAGGCCGGAAAATGATATTGCCACTATCCCTCGCCAATTCCCGCACCAAGGCCAAAGCTTTTGGTCTTGAAAGAGGAAGATGAACGGGTTTTGCCATACCTATATTTATTATAGGTAGATAGAAAAATCAAGCTGTA
>JAYTSN010000176.1:0-1575 GCA_043745625.1 Aestuariivirga sp.
CATTCTTAGACCTCGTGAGATTACCCGGTTGTAATACTCAAGAAGTACTGATTTATCAATAAAAGACGGTTAATTTTCTGGTAAATTCAACCGGATGTGCAGTTCGCGCAACTGTTTTGGTGTTGGGTCATTGGGAGCGCCCATCAGCAAATCTTGCGCCTGCTGGTTCATCGGGAATAATGTTATCTCGCGCAAGTTGTTGACGCCGCAGATTAGCATGACCAAACGGTCAACACCAAAAGCCATGCCGCCATGGGGTGGTGCGCCAAATTGGAAAGCGCGGTACATGCCGCCAAAACGCTCTTCAACTTCAGCTTTTGTCAATCCGGTGATCTCAAACGCCTTCACCATGGTTTCAGGCGAATGGTTGCGGATGGAGCCTGAGGCGATTTCATAACCATTGCACACCATATCATATTGAAAGGCTTTAATGGTGAGCGGGTCTTGTTCCTGCAACGCCTTCATGCCGCCTTGCGGCATGGAGAATGGGTTGTGGCCGAAGTCCACTTTCTTGTCTTCTTCGCTCCACTCATAGAATGGGAAGTCGACGATCCACGCGAATGCAAATTCGTTTTCGTTGGTGAGCTTTAACTCTTTTCCAATACGTGTGCGTGCGTCGCCTGCGAACTTAAAAAACTTCTCGGGCCGACCAGCTACAAAAAACACAGCGTCACCTTCAGCCCCACCATTGTGGTCACCGTCGCGATCGGTCAGTGCTTTAGAGATTGCATGTGCACGATCTTGACCAATATTTTTTGCAACTGGCCCTGTCCACTGCCCCTCCTTCAAAGCCATATATGCAAGACCAGGTTGACCTTCCGATTGTGCCCATGAGTTCATGCGGTCACAGAATGCGCGGCTACCGCCTTCAGTCGCAGGGATGGCCCAGATTTCAACTTTGGGATCAGCAGCTATCATGCCTGCAAAAACTTTAAAGCCGGAGCCAGCAAAATGTTCGGTTACGGCTTGCATTTCAATCGGGTTCCGCAAGTCTGGCTTATCGGAGCCATATTTGCGGATCGCCACGGCATGGGGAATGCGTGGCACTTCGGCGCGCACGGTTTTTTCGCCCTTGAAGCTGTTGAACAGTTCCATGATCACCGGTTCCATGGTGGCGAAGAGATCGTCTTGCGTGACGAAGCTCATTTCCAAATCGAGTTGATAGAACTCGCCGGGCAAACGATCAGCACGGGGGTCTTCATCGCGGAAGCATGGCGCAATTTGGAAATATTTATCAAAGCCTGCAACCATTAAGAGCTGCTTATATTGCTGAGGTGCTTGTGGCAGGGCAAAGAACTTTCCAGCATGAATGCGGCTCGGCACGAGGAAGTCACGCGCACCTTCGGGCGATGAGGCTGTGAGGATGGGCGTTGAGAATTCGTTGAAGCCAATAGCATTCATCTTGTTACGCAGATGCGAGACCACCTTCGTGCGCGTCATGATATTGGCGTGAATACGGTCTCTGCGCAGATCGAGAAAGCGATACTTAAGGCGGATGTCTTCTGGGTATTCAGTATCGCCGAACACGGGCAATGGCAGCTCGGCTGATTGCGACAGCACTTCAATCTCAGTTGC
>JAYTSN010000177.1:0-1569 GCA_043745625.1 Aestuariivirga sp.
ACCACTTCATCAGGGTTCACACCCTTATGTGGTTCCTTACCGAAGAATTGCTTCACCAGCTCAATAACCTTAGGCATACGTGTCATGCCGCCCACGAGAACGACTTCGTCGATCTGTGCAGCCGTTACACCAGCGTCTTTCAAAGCCATGCGGCAGGGTTCAATGGTCTTTTGAATCAGATCATCAACCAAAGCTTCAAGCTTGGAACGTGAAAGCTTTACGGTCAGATGTTTTGGGCCAGACGCATCTGCGGTGATGAACGGCAAGTTGATTTCTGTCTGCATGGCAGACGAAAGTTCAACCTTGGCCTTTTCAGAAGCTTCGCGAAGACGTTGAAGAGCAAGCTTGTCTTTGCGCAGATCCAAGCCATTTTCTTTTTTGAATTCATCAGCAAGATAATCCACAATGCGCATGTCGAAATCTTCACCGCCAAGGAATGTATCACCATTGGTGGATTTCACTTCAAATACGCCGTCGCCGATTTCCAACACTGAAACGTCGAATGTGCCGCCGCCCAAATCGTAAACCGCAATGGTTCCAGCTTCTTTTTTATCAAGACCGTAAGCCAATGCAGCAGCTGTTGGCTCGTTGATGATGCGGAGCACTTCAAGGCCCGCAATGCGGCCAGCGTCTTTGGTGGCTTGGCGTTGGCTATCATTGAAATAAGCAGGCACCGTGATCACAGCTTGTGTCACAGGCTCGCCCAAATAACGCTCAGCAGTTTCCTTCATCTTGGTCAGAGTAAAGGCAGAAATTTGTGAAGGGGCATATTTAGTGCCGCGGCTATCAACCCAAGCATCACCATTGTCTGCTTTGACGATGGAATAAGGAACCAACTTCTTGTCTTTCGCAACCATCGGGTCTTCCATGCGGCGGCCAATAAGGCGCTTGATGGCAAAGAATGTGTTTTCCGGATTGGTCACACCCTGGCGCTTGGCAGGCTGGCCCACCAAAGTTTCGCCCTCGGCGTTAAACGCTACGATTGACGGCGTGGTGCGAGCACCTTCAGCGTTTTCAATAACTTTTGGTGTTTTACCTTCCATGACAGCCACGCAAGAGTTGGTGGTGCCAAGATCAATACCAATAACTTTACCCATTTCGACTTCTCCTCTGGCGAACGGTTCGGCCCAGCCCCTTAATCAGGCACTGGTGCATTTCCGCCCCCGCAAATAAATTGTGCCGTATTTTGAGGGTTTCACGATCCCCCTCTGATTTGGCGTTCGGGCGGTATATAGGGGGGGTGCTAAGCTCTATCAAGGTAGTTGGACATGATTTATAGCGGTGTGAAGCATTTTGCTGGGTTTCTGGACCGTGGAATCCAAGAATCAATGGTTTTGGCCTTACGCGACGTTGTGAAAGTCGCCCCCCTGTTCATTCCACTGATGCCCCGAACGGGAAGGCCGTTTTCGGTTCGCATGACCAATATGGGCAAACTTGGCTGGGTGTCAGACCGCAATGGCTATCGCTATCAAGCATCCCATCCGGATACGGGTGCTGCTTGGCCTTTGATGCCGGAGCAGATTTTAGACATCTGGCGCAAGGTTGCGGGTGTGTCCGTGTTGCCCGAAG
>JAYTSN010000178.1:0-4744 GCA_043745625.1 Aestuariivirga sp.
GGCGGATGTTTTTGGTGCGTTGAGTCAGATTTCGACAAAGTTAAGGGCGTGATTTCAACGACCTCTGGCTATGCTGGTGGCACCATGAAAAAGCCAACCTATCAAGACCACGAAGGCAACCAAGAAGCCGTCAAAGTTGAATTTGATTCCGATGTCATTTCATACGACAAATTGATCGCAGGTTTCTTGCGCACCATTGATGTTACCGATGATGGCGGCCAGTTCTGCGATCGTGGCTCAAGCTATTTCTCAGGCATCTGGCCCATGGACGACAAACAAAAAGCCGCTGCCGAAAAAGCAGTGAAAGATGCAGAAGCAGCTTTGGGCAAAAAGATCGTAACCCCCGTGAAGTCCTTCACCACATTTACCGATGCCGAAGACTATCACCAAAATTATCACACAGGTGATAACCGTGTTCTGACGCGGTTTGGTTGGGTAAAGCAGTCCTACGCTTATGAGCAATACCGCGAAGGTTGCGGCCGCGATGAGCAAGTAAAATCAGTCTGGGGCAAGGCCGCCTTCACCAACCCCGTTAAATAATCTCATCCTCATCAGCCATCGGCTGCACAGGCCCGCGGGTTTTTGCTTTAATGCGGGCCACATGGAAAAGGGCGTCACCACGATTTACAATGGGCAAATTCGTGCGCCCAATGATTATGCCGTCATCCTCGGCTACCACTGGCACCTGAACCTTGCCCAGCGGATCTGAAATAACGCCAACCGGCTCGCCCTTGGCAACTTTGTCGCCACTGCGCCGCACTGAATGCAAAATGCCGCCATCAGGGGCGCGCAGCCACGTGCTCGATGACGAATGCACCGATGCGAAATGTGCGGGCGTTACAGGCGCATCCGCAATCATCCCAATCATTTTCATCACGCGAAGTGTGCCTTTCACAGCCACTTCAATGGCGGCCTCATCAAAGCGCAGCGCCTCGCCACCCTCATAGAGTATAACTCTAATTCCGTTTTCTCGAGCACTCTCGCGCAGGCTGCCTTCGCGCAATTTTGAGGTAAGAATAACCGGCGGCGCAAAAGCCTCGGCCATTGCCAACAATTCTTTATCATTCGGCGCAATGCGGATTTGCGGCAAGTTTGAACGGTGCAGAGCAGCGGTATGAAAATCAATTCCATATTGCGCGCGCTTCACCACATCACTGAAAAACAAATCGGCCAGCAAACTGGCAAGTGACCCGCGTTCAGAACCCGGAAATTCGCGGTTCAAGTCGCGCCTATCGGGCATGTAGCGCGAGTGATTGAGAAAACCAAAACTATTGACGATAGGCACAGCAAGCAACGTTCCCGATAATTTTGACACATCAAGTGCGGCCAATATTCGGCGCACAATTTCAACACCTTGAATTTCATCACCATGCACAACACCAGAGATAAACATGCAAGGGCCAAGCGTTGCGCCATGGAGTACATGCACCGGCAAGTTCATCCGCGTGCTGTTTGCTAAAAGTGAAACTTCAAGTTCAACTGTTTCCGAAATTCCGGCAGCAATTGCCTTGCCGCCTATGTCAAAGGCCGTCATCCTTTTCCCCGTGTTTTGGTGCGCCCTGGCTTGGCGTTCTTTTCTAAAAACTCGATCATCGCCTTGGCCACATCTTTAGTTGATGCCGCTTCAATGCCTTCAAGGCCTGGCGATGAATTCACCTCCATCACCACAGGCCCGCGCTTTGAACGCAATAGATCAACGCCCGCCACATTCAGCCCCATGCTTTGGGCAGCTTTAAGCGCGGTTGCCTTTTCCGCAGCCGTCAGATCAACCATCACAGCGCTGCCACCGCGGTGCAGGTTAGAGCGAAACTCACCCTCAGGCCCTTTGCGCTCCATCGCGGCAACAATTTTACGGCCGACGATAAATGCGCGAATATCGCGGCCATCGGCTTCGGCCACAAACTCTTGCACCAGAATATTTATATCCGCACCGCGAAATGCCTCGATCACAGACTTGGCAGATTTATGTGTTTCACTGAGCACCACACCAATGCCTTGCGTACCTTCCAACAACTTTACAACAACCGGCGCACCGCCAACCAATTTCAAAATTTCTTCAGTACGGCTCGTCTCATTTGCAAAGGCTGTGACCGGCAGGCCCACACCATCTCGTGCCAAAATTTGCAAACATCGCAGCTTGTCGCGCGACCTTCCGATGGCGACAGATTCGTTCAAGGGATAGACCCCCATCATTTCAAATTGGCGCAACACAGCCAGACCATAAAAAGTGTGAGATGCCGCAATGCGCGGGATCACCGCATCAAATCCCTCAAGCTTCTCACCCATATAGCGCAGCTCAGGTTTGCGCGATGTGATGTTCATATAACAGCGAAGATAATCAATCGGTATAATCTCGTGGCCCCGGCCCACGGCCGTTTCCATAATGCGCTTATGCGAATAGAGTTTTGCGTTTCGCGTGAGGAGTGCGATCTTCATGTTCGTTTCTTCTTAATTCGACTGACGATAAATGATCTTGCCGGATTAACGATGAACCGCCCCTTAACGGAATTGCGCCCGAGCAACATCGGCACACCCATATCTGTGCGGTTTGTCAGCGTGGTCTCGACCGGAAATCGGTGAATTCCCACTTGAATCACAATCTCAATGATGGGCCGTAATTCACTGAAACCATTAGAACTTTTAACGTTCTTGGTGCCAACCACAGCAAGCTCATGGCGTTTCTTGACACCACCCAATTCCAAACCAAACGAAACCCGCTTTCCCTTGATCTCAATATCCTCAGCATGCAACGCCGCATTTCGAGCACCTGTATCAATCTTGGCAATGATCACCCCATCGCCCAACTGAGGCAACAATACATCTTCACGCCAACCGATCAAGGGCAGGGGGTAGAGCATGGGGCGGGTGAGGGTCATAGATCGATATCTATGTGAGATTTCACGTTTGCGCTATGCGTCAAGGTTTATCGAGCCCTTGTGGCAGGCTAATCCAAAGCACAGTCTGTGCTTCAGGCGAATGTAGCGTTTTGTGTCCCTTGCCATTCACGTCTTCAAACAAGACGAAGCTGCCGGCTGGTACGCATCTTTTATCTCCGTCACTTGTCTCGTATTCTGCCGATCCATTGAGCCTCACAGTAAGTACGCGCTCCGGCACAGTATGCCAATCGACGTGTCGCGCACCCGCCGGAATGTTAGTGAAACGCAAACCTGACGCCGCGTACTTCGCCGACGACTCAAATGCAACGGCATTGGGATGAACCTGTAAGGGGGTTGTCGGGATTTCCACCTCATCGAAGTGAGACTCCCCGTCGGCTGTGGAATAAACGCGCAGACACTTCATTTTAAATCTCCGTAGCTTGAGTTACATCCCGCATCAGCCGTGTGGCAAAGGTTTAATTCAGGCTGTTAAAACCCTAAACACCGTCATCGCGCCAACCAAAATAAACGCCGCCCCAGCAGATCTCCCAATCCAGATTGTAACACGCGGATTTGAAATCAGCCAATCTCGGCTTTTTGCTGCAGCCAAACCTGGCGACCAGATCAGCTTTGACGACGACACAGTCTCGAAAGGCCTACCCACATGCCATCTCTTGAAATTCGATGAAACCACAAAGCTGCAATCGGCAAGTTTTGATTTCAGGCTGTGACGGCGCGTAATCGTATGAATATCAGGAGATAAAGCAGTAGACGGAATGGGCTTACTATGAACTGATCGCGCTCTAATGTAAGAGTGAAGTCATGTCCGAAACGGAAAAAATAATTAGCGAAATTGACGGTGGTCCTGAATTCTTGAAGTGGATGGGATTGAATTATACGGGTGAGCTGGCTTTTGGCGACTCCGAGGTCGTCGAATTATCAATGAAGCACATTGGATCATCGGTTCTGACTTTATGGGTTGAGCAATTCAGTTCGACCGGGGCGAACAAAGCATTGGTACATTTATACTTAAAAGACATGATCGATGTTTCGATAGAAGGCTTCTCACTCCAAAACGTGATTGGTGGACTTGAAATTAAGCGAACCGAGTTGGGTTATGTTCATCCATCGCTTCTTGGCATTGGAGCCGATTATCCTGATCATCAAATTATATTGGAACCTTGCGCTGGTGCGTTTGGTTCAATCAAAGCAACAATTGAAAGAATTGAATTTCAAGAAATATGAGATTGCTGAATGAGTTGGTAGTTGGTCAACAATTAGAAATCAACACCCACCAAGGTCGTCATCCCTGCGAAGGCAGGGATCCAGCTCAATCACGAATGCGAACAAAGCCAGCTAGACCCCTGCCTTCGCAGGGGTGACGGATCGTAGTGTTGATTGTTTCCAATCGACCAACCGTCGCGCTAATATTTTGCATCACGCGTAGTTGCAAAGCGTCAAACACCCGCCATGAAAACCCGCAGCACAGTCAGCACCCCAACTAAAATAAACGCAGCCCCAGCAGACCGCCCAATCCAAACCGTAACCCGCGGATTTGAAATCAGCCAATCTCGGCTTTTTGCTGCAGCCAAACCTAACCCGCCATAGATGATCATCTGCGTGAAGATCGTCAAAACGCCCATCACCAAAGCTTGGCTCCACACTGACCCAAACCGCGCTTGAATAAATTGTGGATAGACTGCCAGCACAAACACATAAGCCTTCGGATTCAAAATGCAGGTGACGAATCCTTGACCAAAAGCGGCACGCAAAGTTCCGGCACTTTTGTCACCGATGGATGAAACAGTGATTGAACTGCGCAGCAGCGTAAAACCAATCCACGCCATATAAGATGCTGAGGCCAGCAA
>JAYTSN010000179.1:0-4715 GCA_043745625.1 Aestuariivirga sp.
ATGGTGCTGCTTCAGATCAGTAAACGAGCTATCTAATGTCTCTTGAGCGTTAAGATAGCTTTTGCCGCGCGGAGATAACATCACCTGCAGCGCTTCCTCTGGCGTCGGCAGGAATTTAAGCGGGTTATTTTCAGTGGCTTTGACCATGGTGCGTCCACCACTTCGCGAGATAGCTTTGGCTTCAGCTCTTGCGTGCAATAGGGCCATTAAATGACCGCATGTCAGCTGCAAAAGTTGACCAGCCATTTCAGCAAGTTGCGCGTCATCAAGTTGGTCCAACGCGCCGTTGGGCAGTCCGGCACCTTTGGAAAAATTTATAGCAAAAGTCTTAGCCGCTAACGATTGTTCTGCCCTCGGATTTTCTGACTGCGGCGCACGAACGACTTGCTCAGGTTGCTTACTTATCGGTGCTGAAACAGGTTGCGGTAGATTGTGGTCCACTGACCATGCCCCAAGCACTGCTGGTCGTGGCTTCTGGAAAATCTCTTCCGTCTCCACCGGGGGAACGTACAAGGCCTGATTGAGGTAATCAGGAGAAATATCAGCTGGCAATGCCTTCGGCATCAACTCTCTTGCGTCGAGTGGCGGAGGCGGAGACCCACCTGCATCCCAGATATTTGGACGTGGTGTCAGGTGAACTTGTGGCGTAATTGGTTGATCAACCAAAACACGGCGTTTTTGCGGCAGATCGATTGTTACGGAAAGCACATACTCACCAACTTGCAGCCGGTCGCCTTCATTGAGCTGATAAGGATTTTGAACTCTTTTTGTACTACCGTTGACGAACGTTCCGTTGGTGGACACATCGACAAGCCAATATGCGTCATCATAATAGCGAACTTCGCAATGCTTCCCCGAAACAATTCGGCCTTTGTCCGGCAGCATCCAGTCCAAATGGCTATCTCGGCCAAAATCAAATCCGCGCTGATCCACTGCATATTCGAGTGGTCCTCCGTCCGGCAAACTGTTAAAATTTTCAATTCGTATTTTCAGCACACCCCAAATACTAGCTGAATTTCGGAAATTTGGAATAGGGCGCTGCAGTCGCCAAAACAGATAGAACAATGCTGTCAGTTGATTCCCCGTCCTGCTGTCAACTGGGCTGATACTCGATCGAGCTTGACGGCTGATGCGCATGTGCTGCCGAGTATTCGCGACGGATAATTTCTTCAATCACCCCCAGTAATCAACTACTCTACCGCCAGCTGAATGGAACAGCGCTAATCGCAAATTCAGAAACAGATTCCGCAGATATTTTAGAATCCACCTTACATTGGATATCTCGCTAATTCTTTTTCAAGTGTAATGGACTGCACCCGGAGCGATTTTTTGCGCTTATACCCGAAAAAGGAAAACCCGCTATCTCATTGAGATAACGGGCTTTTATTTGGTTGCGGGAGCCAGATTTGAACTGACGACCTTCAGGTTATGAGCCTGACGAGCTACCGGGCTGCTCCATCCCGCGTTGTGCGTTGGCGCGCTTCTAACAGCGTTAAAACGAAATGGGAACCCCTAATCCATGAAATTTGTGCATAGCTGCAAATTAAAAATTTATTTTCCATGTTTTGCCCGATGTGACCTGTTTTGGCACGATTTGGGTCAGCCCAAAACAATCCGGTAAGGCTCTGTTAATGCAAATCTTTCCGTTGGAAAGGGATTAGAAACTTGTGCGCGTTAATATAGCTCTCATGACACGCGTTGGCCCCTTGCGGGCTGTGTCGAGGGCATGTCCGGGATAATGTACTGCGTACCCGGATACCAGTTTGTAAGCGAAGGGCTCCTTGTTAGGAGCCCTTTGTTTTTGCGGTTAGACCTTCACGGGTTTGCCAGTTTGCCACGACAATGTTGCGGCATCAGCCAAAATGCCAGCTTGTAAACCATCAAAGCCTGATGGCTTTGGATTACGGTCACCTGATTCAACGGCATTGATGAAGGTGTTGAGTTCATTGGTATAGGCTTGGAAATAACGTTCCAAGAAGAAGTTCTGCACAGGATCAGCTTGCGTGCCTTGGGCACCATGGAATTGAACCGTGGTGTTGTGAACGTTAGCAGCAGTGAGCATGCCTTTTGAACCATGCACTTCCATGCGTTGGTCATAGCCATAAGTAGCACGGCGGGAATTGGTGATCACAGCAATGCGCCCTGTTGCTGTTTGCATTTGTACAGCAGCGGTATCCACATCGCCAGCTTCGCCGATGCCTTTATCAACCAGCGATGAGCCCAGTGCTTGCACAACAACAAATTCTTCGCCCATCAGAAAGCGCGCCATGTCAAAGTCGTGGATCATCATATCACGAAACAGTCCGCCTGAACCTTTCACATAAGATGGAGGTGGTGGGTTTGGATCGCGCGAAATGACCGTGACCATTTCGACAGCACCTACAGCACCAGCGCGAATGCGCTTTTCGAGTTCGGCAAAGTTTGGATCAAAGCGCCGGTTGAAACCGATCATCAAAGTGGATTTGTTCTTTTCAACAACTTTCAATGTTTCATGGATGTTGGCCACATCCAATGAAACTGGCTTTTCGCACATGATGGCTTTGCCATTGTTTGAAGCCATTTGAATTTGCTCGGCATGAAAGCCAGTGGGCGAGCCGATGAGCACAGCATCCACATCTTTTGACTTCATGATTTCATCAACGGATGCAACTTTGGCACCATATTGCTTAGCCAGCGCTTCGGCTGCGGCTGGCACAGCATCAGCGATGTAAGCGAGCTTTGCTTTTGGGTTTGCAGCGATAGTTGCAGAATGCACCTTGCCAATACGGCCAGCGCCGATGACACCAAATCTAATCATAGTTTTCGTTCTCCGTTATTTCTTTGCTTATTTCTGAGGAAGGGACTTGATAAATTTTTCGAGTTCGGTTTTTGGAATGCCCACGAGGTGCTTATCTTCTGGATAAGCTCCGGTTTTCACATCGTTTACAAATTCACTGAAGGCAGCAATGCGCTCTTTTTGGAGGCGTTCAAATTCCTTGGCGAAATTGCGGTAGATTTTTGCATGACGCGGAATGTGGCCAGTGTTTTGGCCAAGGACGTCATCAGCAAAAAGATATTGGCAATCACCACCGATGCCTGCGCCCATCGAGACGAGGAAGAGGTTTGTGTGTTTGGCAATTTCAACTGTGACTTCAAATGGCACAACTTCGATTTCAACCCCAAAGGCACCCGTGTCTTCATATCGCTTCACCAGATCAAATACCTGCATTGCACTTTCGGCGGTTTTACCCACGGCTTTGAAGCCGCCTGTCCATGTGGCTTTGGAGGGAATGAGGCCCGTGTGGCCGATCACGGGAATACCTTCGTCGGCCATGCGGCGCACAGTTTGAAGCGAGGCTGCGCAATAAACTGCATCAGCGCCGCAACTGAGCATTTTATAGCCCCAGCGTAGAAAGTCATCGGTGGTGCCGGGATTATCGTAGAGCGAAACGCCGGGCACAGCGAAAATGGAAGGGCCAACATCACGGAACTTTTTTTGCGCCAAAAGTTCTGGCGGCACTGAGCACATGTCAATCCCAGCGGCTTCGGCTGCGGCCAATTCATCCCAGCTTTCCACGCGCATCATGGCATATTGATACTTGCCTTTATTAGCGCGCACGTCTGCAACGGTCGGGCGTTTCTTGGCCATTGTTTCTATCCCTTTAAAAGTGTTTTTAATTGTATGCTTGGATCTGCGAGTTGCTCGTGTGTTGGCGAAATATTTTTCGCCATCAACATTTCCGCAAGACGCACTTCACGGCCAATGGCATTGCCAGTACCGATTCCGCTGGCCCCAACCAATCGCCCTTCCGAAGTGAGATGAAACTCAACAAACGCATCAGGCGATAATGTGCGTCTGACGCTCGTGTGCCCCATGCTTGGCATGCCTGCAATTTGCAGCGTGAAATTATACTGATCAGACCAGAACCACGGAATTGCATGGTGCGATTTAGCCCCACCCAACATATTTTCAACGGCCGTGTTTGCTTGATCAGTGGCGCTACGCCATGCTTCAAGACGCGTACGGACTGCGCCAAAAAGACCATGTGGAAAATTGGCGCAATCGCCAGCAGCATATACGTGTTCATCACTTGTGCGCATATTCTCGTCGCACACAATTCCGTTTTCAATTTTTAGTCCTGCTTCAGCTGCCAACGCGATTTCGGGTGCAGCGCCAATGCCTGCTACAATTGTATCGGCCGCAATTATCCGCCCGTCGGCCAAATGCACAGCGTGTTTTTCGAGCCTGCCAAGACCGGTGCCTATTAACATCTGAACGCCTTCGCTCACATGCTTATCATGTACGACTTTGGCGATTGCTTCAGTCACACCACGCATAAGTATGCGAGGTTGGGCTTCAATCAACGTTACATCACATCCGCGCTTAACAGCACTTGAAGCTAATTCTAAACCAATAAAGCCACCGCCAATGATGACGATTTTTTTACCCGGCTTAAATTCAGCGCGCAGTTTTTGCGCATCTTTAAAATCACGCAGCAGCAATGCATGTTCGCCACCTTCAATGTTAAGTTTGCGTGGCTTGGCACCCGTGGCCAGCAAAAGCTTTTCGTAAGAAACGTGATCACCGTTGCTTAGTAAAATCGATTTCGACTCTAACTCAAGTTTCACTGCTTTGGCATTGCGAATAAATTTTGTATTCAAAGATCGCAGTTGATCATCATCCAAAAGCAGAATCGGTGCAGGATCTTCTTCACCCGTAATTGAAGCTTTCGATA
>JAYTSN010000180.1:0-1553 GCA_043745625.1 Aestuariivirga sp.
AATGTGGCTGCATTTTATGGCGAACCCATTCAAGGTGCTGCTGGCGTTTTAATCCCGCCATCCACCTATTGGCCAGAGATTCAGCGCATTTGCAAAAAATATGGCGTGTTGATTGTGGCTGATGAAGTGATCTGCGGCTTTGGCCGCACTGGCAATTGGTTTGGCTTTGAGACCTTTGGCTTTGACCCTGATATTGTGGCGATGGCCAAGGGCCTGTCGTCTGGTTATCAGCCGATTGGTGCTGCGGCATTCAGCGAGCACTTGATTAAAGACTTCTTCGAGAAGGGCGGCGAATTTTATCACGGCATGACTTATTCGGGCCATCCTGTCTGTTCTGCTGTTGCGCTCAAAAACATCGAAATCATTGAAGATGAAAAATTGGTCGAACGCGTGGCTGAATTGGCTCCTTACTTCGCCGCTGGCTTGGCTTCGTTGAACGATCATCCGATCGTCGGTGAAACGCGCTCAGTTGGTTTGATTGGTGCCATTGAAATTGCCAAAAATAAAAAGACCCGTGAACGCTTCCATGACTGTGGTCGCGTGGGCACCATCTGCCGCGATCATTCGATTAATAACGGCCTGATCATGCGCGCTTGTTGGGATACGATGGTGTTGTCACCACCTTTCATTATTTCGAAAAAGGAAATTGATGAGATGATCAGACTCGTAAGGTTAGCTTTGGATAAAACCTATGCTGACGTGAAGTCAGAGTTGTAATCGGAGAAAATTATGGCACTTGAAATGGATAAGCTGACCCGCCCACCGGGCGATGAAGCGTTTCGCCGCGAAAGCCTGAAGGGCACGCAGTGGGAACCCACTTATGCAGGCGCGCTGTCATTCATGCGCCGCAAGTATACACGCGATTTAACGGGCGTTGATATTGCGGTGACAGGTGTGCCTTTTGATCAAGCCGTGTCGCATCGTTCGGGCACACGCATGGGGCCAGAGGGCATCAGAAAGGCTTCGGCTGAAAATGCGTGGGGCCCATTCTGGCCTTGGATGTTTGACCCATTTGATACGTTAGCAGTTGCTGACTATGGCGATTGTTTTTTTGACTGGGGCAAGAAGGAAGACTTCCCGGCCACGTTGGAAAACCACACTGCTGAAATTTTGGAAGCGGGTGCGGAAACTATCACGCTTGGTGGCGACCACTATATTTCTTATCCGGTACTCAAGGCTTATCACAAAAAGCACGGGCCATTGGCGCTGGTACATTTCGATGCGCACCGTGACGTTGAAATCGACAATGGCGGCCGCATCGACCACGGCACCATGTTTGGCTATGCCGTGCGCGAGGGTCTGATTGATCCACATAAATCTGTGCAAATCGGCATCCGCACCACGTTTGCTGGCGAAACCACAATGGGTTTCCGCATCATCTATGCCGATGAAGTGCACGCCACTTCGAACGCTGATCTGATTTCAATGATTGAGAAAAAAGTTGGCAATCAGAAAGCTTATTTGACGTTTGATATCGATTGCCTTGATCCATCAGCAGCGCCAGCAACGGGCACGCCCATTCCGGGTGGTCTGACCTATCATCAGGCGGCATC
>JAYTSN010000181.1:0-13170 GCA_043745625.1 Aestuariivirga sp.
AAGTCTTTTATGATTTTGACCTTACCAATTTCGCCTTTGGCATATTCAATTTTGGTTTTCATAGTTTGTCAAAAGCCTTCTCATCCGCGACACTCGTCCATTCTTTGAATTCCAGAAATGGATCAGCGTATTCCAAAACGGGTTTCGCCTTTTTGGTTCCATCGGTTTCAGATTTAAGTTTTGCTTTATCCCGTTTGGTCAGCTGCGCGCTCCGATGGTGAGCTCAGCATAGGAAAGCTAGATTGGCATTATGGAACAACGTGCCTTCAGTGGCGCTTCGGTTAGGGGTGGATATTGCGCTGCAGTTCCGGCTGCGGATGGATCATTTGCCAACGTTTAAGATGGAGAAAAGACGGAGCAACCATTTCAGTTGCTCCGCCCCATCCGTTACGTTGGCGTTGTTTGGAAAGGCGGTGCCACTGCGGTTGCGGGGCTAGGGCTTAGATTGGCCTGGCTGATGATGTCATTGGCAATTGCCAAACCTAATGGAACACCACCAATCTTATCGTTGCCTTTGAGTGCGTCCTTTGCGTTTTGCGCCGACGTGCCGTCAAAGCGCCAATGCACACCAAGGAAAATTCGGCTGATCGAATTTTCATAAATAGCGTCGTGTAAGCCGTCGAAATGGCGAACATGGCGGGTGCGCGCTGTATCGTCTGGATCGAGCGATTTACCGTTCAATTCGTCCGATACAAAATCAAAAGCAATATCATCGGTCTTGTCAGGCTTGATGGTTGCTTTCTTGATTTTTTCGAGGAACAGCCGGGTTACTTGAAACGCTGCTGCACCGAACGTTGCATGGCCTGAGGGATAGGCAGGGAAGTTTGGCGTGAATGTGCGCACAGGTGAATCAGCCATATTGGTTTTAGGCGCACCAACTGGACGCCAAAATGGATCGCAGTCAACATTCGCAGCATTTCCCGGTGTTGTAGAACCTGGGCCCATGGATGGGTCGAGCTCACGAATGCCAACAATCGGACGCCACAGATCAAAGTGATACTTGTAAAACCAAGCATGGATTCCAGCATCAGCCATGGCCAGATTAATGTAAAGGAGAAGGCGGTTCAGTTGATCCATATTGAGGTCTTTGGATTTTGCCACGGCGCGGACAACTTGATTATAAAGGCGCGGTGGCGTTCCGATTTGGTTAGCGCCATCATACGCCCAATAAATCCCTTTCAAGGTTTCTTCGGGCGTGCGGTTAACCACTTTTGAGCTTGGTGATGCGCCCTTGGTGCGTACCTCCCTGTGATCGGCCAAATAGGATGGTGTGTTGATGTTTGGATAATGATCGAGCAAATGCCATGTGTCGCAGACAAACATGCGCACGCCACCATAACCAGCGCCTCCAAATCCTTGGCCGCGGTTGAGAGGGTCTTCGCGGTGCCTTCCAAAAGCTGCGGATGCTTTGTAGGCTGGTGCTTCGGGATCCGGGTCTGATACAGCCCCATCATCGCTGCGAAGTTTAATCACGTTTCGCGCAAGCTGTTGTCCAAATCGATGGCCCGCCAAATCATCGCCATTCATTTCGCAGATTTTGTTAAATGAACTGTCGATTAAATCTTTCAATGACGGATAGAGTGACAGCATAATAGCAGATGCGGCAGCACTGACAGCTGCGCTGACTAATTTCGGATTAGCTGCTGGCGGCGTATTAAAAGGCGGTTGCATTGCGGGCGGCAGATAGGGATCATTAAAGACGGAATTGTCGAGTACCTGTCGTTTGGCCAACACATAGGCATCATGAATGCCGATGTGTATGATTGCGAGCGCTCGTGATGATAATGTTGGCCCTTTTTGATTCCTACCGTTCATCATACCGGTGTGGTCTAAGCGGTTGCATTCCATCGCAACGCTGTTCCAAAATTCTATCAGATTGTCCATGATCGTTTCCTTTTGTTTGCGTCCCAGTTACGGGGCTACACAAACATGAAAACAATTGTTGTGACCTCAGTCACACTTAACGTGGATTGTTTTTCATGCAAAAAATGCCCCTGCAAACATCAGGGGCATTAAATTAATTAAACTATTTCGTTGTCTATGCCATCGGCACATACACATAAGCCCCGTCCTTCTTCTCCGCCATGCCGATGCCGGGGTAGGGCCAGTGGTAGCCGAGCAGTTTTTTCTTTCCCGCAGAGGCCATGTCCAGCAGCTTCTTGCGATTGGCGATGGCTGTGTTGTGATCAGCATCAAACGCGAATTTCCAATCGGGGTGGGCAAAGAACACCATGGGATTGGTGATGGCATCGCCCGTCACGATCATGCCGTCGCCGCCAGCCAGTTCGAAGGATATGTGGCCCGGCGTGTGGCCTGATGTATCCAGCGCCATGATGCCGGGCAGAACTTCAGCACCGGATTTGAAGAGTTTAATTTGATCCTTCAACGCGCCAAGTTGGCTTTGCGTGCCTGTCACCATGCCTTGCATTTCTTTGGGCATTTTGCCGGCCAGATCAGCTGCAGTCCAGAAGTTCCATTCGGTTTCGCCCATGTGGAAAGTGGCCTTCGAGAAGACGGGCTTGCCGTCTTTACCAATTGTGCCCCAGCAATGATCGGGGTGGGCATGAGTGAAGATCACTTTGGTGATGGCTGATGGATCGACACCTGCCGCCTTCAAGCTTTCGAGAACTTTGCCAGCCGTGGGTTGGAAGCCGCCGCCTGAACCTGTATCCATCAAAATCATTTCGCTGCCTGATTTCAGAAGAAGTGGACTGGCTTCGAATTGAATATTGTCACCTTGCACCATGGTGCCGAGAAGTTTTTTGACGTCCTCAGGTTTTCCGCCTGAATCAATCAAAGCCACAGGCAAAAGCAAAGTGCCGTCGCTGACAACCGTCACGTCTTAAGCGCCCTGTTTGAACATATAGGGGCCAGCAAGGGCCATCACATTTTTGGGCAAGACCCCAGCGGCGATCAAGCCTGCCGCTGCCGCCATAAATTTGCGGCGATCAAGGCGGATTGTAGAATTTGAATTGAATGAAGTTGGAAACATTGGCGCGCTCCTCTTTGAAAGTCTATAACTGTCCTAACATCAGGCTACGACGAATTTGTAACATTGCAAATCACATTACGTAATGCAACTATTCTGGATCAAAGTGAGGGAAGTGAAATGGCATTTTGGGATAAGTGGTTTGGCGCGGCGGCCACGGATAGCACGCCAGCTAAAACAGTTGAATATAAAGGCTTCACCATCGAAGCGCGGCCCTACAAGGATGGTGGCCAGTTTCAATTGGCGGGTGAAATTTTGAAGGATGGCAAGACATACCGTTTTGTGCGCGCTGATAAGTTTACCGATAAAAATGAAGCCGCTGATATTGCGATTTCCAAAGGTCAATTGATTATTGATCAGCAAGGCGAAAGTATTTTCAAATCATGAACCGTCGTAAAATCATGGTCGTCAGATTATGGCGCAACGCGGTTTGGGCAATCGGCATTATCGTTGTGGCGCTGGCCGTGGGTATGGCGGGATACTCTTATTTTGGCGCACAAGATTTTGCAAAATCATTTGCAAATGCGGCCATGATTTTATCTGGCATGGGGCCGCTTGATCAGATGCCCACTAAACCTGGCGAAATGTTTGAAGGGATTTATGCATTGCTCAGCGGGCTATTATTTTTCGCAGTAGCAGGTTTTGCCTTGGCGCCAGCGCTGCATCACATGTTGCGCGGCTTTCATTTGGAAGATGAAGAGGCTACGCAAAACGCCAAGTCTAAGACCAAGAAGTAATTATTTAGGCCCAATCACATAATTAAAGCTAATGCTGATGCGCAACCCTTCGGATCTGTTGAGCGGCACTTCGTGGCGCAGATAACTTTCCCACAGCATTACGGTTCCTTCATGCGGGGTTTCGCTGATATGATGTTTCATGGCGCGCGGTGCTTTGTCTAAGCGAGAAGGTGCTGCCATCATCATTGCGTGGCGCGGATCTTCAAACACGATAGGGCCAGCGCCTTGTGGCACCGCCACATAATAAGTTCCGCTGATTACTGAATTTGTATGAATGTGCGATGTGTGGCTGCCGCCTTCTGGCATCACGTTGACCCAGAGTGAATCGCAAATCGGTTTGCCGCCGCGAATATTCCAATGCAGTTCCTTGGCGAAGTCAGCGGCGTGTTTGTCGAGGATTTTCACCAATCGCGCGATGGCCGGAATTTGCTCAGCTAAATCATCTTGTGTGGCGAAAGATGTATAGCCCGGATAGCCATGTTTTTCGCACCAGCGCTGCCCTGCAATATCACCAGCCGCCAATTCCAAAGCCGCATCATGAAGCTGCATATTCATGCGATCTGGCGAAGGCAGTTCGGCGCGGTAGAGGAGGGTGGGGAATAGGGACTGAATGTTGCTCATTGCTTCCCATAACGCGGAATTTTACTTATCACAACGGGCTCGCTATTGTAGGCGACAAGAGGAAGCTTATGCCCCGTACAATCACAGTCGCCGCCGCTCAATATAATTTGGATGCACTCGAAAACATCGCAGCTTACCGCGCCAAAATAACGCGTTGGGTTGAGGACGCCGTGGGGCAGGGCGCCGAGATTTTGGTGTTTCCTGAATATGGCGCGATGGAGCTTTGTTCGATTGGCAAAAAAGGCCGCGATTTAGAGATTAGTAAGATTGTGGTTTCGGATTTCTATGACGAGATCACGGTGCTGCACCAAGGCTTGGCAAAAAAACATGGCGTGACGATTATTTCTGGCAGTGCGCCGGATGTGAAAGCTGGCCACACTTGCAACATTGCCCAAGTGTTCGGCCCTCATGGTGCTGTTGAAAATTTTACCAAAATCATGCCCACGCCTGGAGAGCGCGAGGTCTGGGATATCAAAGGTGGTCGCGAGCTGAAGGTTTTCGATATTGGCAAAGTAAAGTTCGGTCTGGTGATTTGCTATGACATTGAGTTTCCACTTTTGTCGCGCGCGTTGGCAGAAGCCGGTGCGGAAATTATCCTGGCACCATCCGACACTGAAACACAGTGGGGTTATTGGCGCGTGCGCACTGGCGCTATGGCACGGGCTTTGGAAAATCAGGTTTACACTGTGCAAGCGCCACTGATTGGCGCCGCACCGTTTTGTGAATTCACCAACACTCATTATGGTGCAGCGGGAATTTTTGCTCCGTCTGATCAAGGCTTCCCCGCTGGCGGTGTGATAGCTTTGGGCGAGGCCAATGTTCCAGGTTGGACGACTGCAACGCTCAATCTTGATGCGATGCAGGCGCTCCGCGAAGGTGGCAGTGTGCAGACGTTTAAACATTGGTCAGAGCAAATGGGCGCTGGCGAATTGCCCAGAGCCCGTGTTATAGATTTTCTGAAATAAGCATAGGATTTTGCATGTCACTTCCAATTCATTTGCGCGATGGTTATGCGCGGTTTCGTGCAGGGCGTTATGCCGCTGAAGCTGATCGATATGAAAGGCTGGGTGCTGGAACGCAGCGCCCTAAACTTATGATCATCGCATGTTGCGACTCTCGCGCTGCGCCTGAAACAATTTTTGATGCAGGCCCCGGTGAAATTTTTGTCGCGCGCAATGTTGCCAATTTGGTTCCGGCTTACGCGCCAGATGGAAAACATCATTCAACTTCGGCTGCAATTGAATTTGCAGTTTTGTCGCTTGGCGTGAAAGATATCGTGGTGATGGGCCATGGTCGGTGCGGCGGTATCAAAGCTGTGGTTGATGGTGGCGATCCACTTTCTGCTGGCGACTTTATCGGCAAATGGATGAGCGATGTGAGAGACGTCGCCGCGGGTGTGCGCCATGAGCACGGCGAACACGAACACCTGGCCACGCTGGTCGAGCGCGCTTCAGTCGAACATTCGCTCGCTAATTTGCGCACTTTCCCATGGTTGAGGATGCGCGAAAATAAGGGCGAGCTGGGAATGCATGGTGCGTGGTTTGATATCGGGCTGGGAGAGTTGCATATTTATGATGATGTGCAAAATGCATGGAGCGTTGTTTGAGGTGAGGCGCAAATCATAAATTTGTGACAAGGTGGACTGGGGAGAAAAATGGCGAAGTCACTTTTGAACAAAACAGTGCAGCTGGAAAAAATCATTTATGATTTGGGCGCGAATATCGGTTCAAACATTGAGTACTACCTTAAGAAAGCCGACAAAGTTATAGCGGTGGAAGCGAACCCAGTTCTTGCAGAAAAATTGCGAGAAAAATTTGCGAGCGCAGTATTTGCAGGAAAACTGTTCATAGAACAGTCTGTTATCTCTGCGGATAAAAACGCTCTAAGTGTGCCGTTCTATATTCACAAATTGCACAGCGCCATAAGTCAGTTTCCCAAACCCGATGCTGCAAGTCTTGATCAGTTTGATTGTGTTTTATTGCCAAGCAAATCGATATTAGAGATCGTCAGGCAATACGGTACACCGTGGTATATAAAAATAGATTTGGAACATTACGATGCTATCGTTTTAAAAGCGCTCTTTGAGAACAATATCCGGCCGCCCTTTATTTCTGCCGAAGCGCATCATCCAGATATTTTGATAACGCTAGCAGGCATCGGAGGATACAAAGCATTTCAATCGATTGATGCTTATATAATTCCAAACCGTTTTAAAAATTTTGCAATACAGACTTTGAACGGAGCAGAAAAATATTCATTCGCGTACCACTCCGCAGGACCTTGCGGCGATGATTTGGGAACGGAATGGTTGACGGCGGAAAATATCATCGGTCAGTTAGCTGTTGAACGTTTTGGTTGGAAAGATATCCATGCAACCACTGAGCATACAGCTAGTGCATCCCACCGGCCGCACTTAAAAATCCTACGCATTGCAAAATTGCTCTGGCTAATTAAGCGCGCCCTGCGATACCCCAAGTCGATCATTCCGCCTGCATAGTTGCAGCGTTTAAAATACCTAATCCGGAATCATAATTTTTGCGGTTGGAAAAAATTTTGCAAGTTCCAGCCTTGCTTGAACGCCAGCTTCAAGATTTGTAGAGTTGATGATCCCTAACCGAAATCCACCGGGGGGCATGGGGTGGAGTTCGTCTGCTCGTAATTCGTGGAAGGTAATTTGTAGGCTTGTCACCAAAGGCATGGCTCTGATTTTTGCTTGGGCCTGTTGGGGTGGATGACAGAATTGGCCGCCATGGCCGGCAAAGAGCGGCACTGAATAACCTTCAACATCGTGCGAAGTGTCGAAATTCCAGCAGTTTTTTGCATAGAGGTCGATTAAGTTTTCCAACCAGTGGGATCCATAAAGATCGCACCATTGATCGGCAAAGCGCAGGTGGCATTCAATGATGTGGCCAGCAATTGTTTCGAAGTTCATCATGCCCACATAGCTCGACATGTGTTGCTTGGCCCAGTTGCGCAAAAAGTTTTCCAGCTCGGGCATGGGGCGTGCATGGATAATCCAGTGTTTGAACATGCCTTCGTGCCACGCAACACCTGTTGCATGGCGGATCCATTTGATGTCGCCAAGAACGATTGCACAATCGGTTGAAATGTGTTCCCCTTCAAAAAGCTCCATCCACATTTGGCCGCTTTTGGAATGCTTTTCGAATTCGGCTTTGGAGAAAATAGCTCTGCTGTCGATGCCCATTCCCTTCAAATTAATATTCGGTTTTAAAAACACCGGAAACTTTGATGGGGGATATTCGCATGTGCCGGATCTTATATCTTGGCTTCGTGCAATTTCGAGCTTGTCATAGATCCAACTCTGCTCAGGATACCACTCCGCGCAATCTGTATCATCAGTTGGAATAAATACGTTTGCGGGGCAGCGTGCTTTTTCAAAAAATTGAAACCGCCACGGATCACGTTCACATATCGGCATGACTTAAAACTCGGCTCGAAAAATAAGCGCTCGTGATGGTGGATGGAACGGCAATTGTCATACTTATCCAACAGTTAATGAGTCTTCAAGTTCCCCTCGATGCCTGTTCAAGCCGTCGATTTTCGCAGACGTTCCTTATTTAATTTCCCAGCTCACATTCACATCAATTGCGACCACTTGCTCGCCCTGTGAAATTGGAACGTTGGCGGCATTGGCGGACATGCGTTTGGCCTCCATATTCATCGTGATGGGAGGCTGGAATGCTGGGCCACTCTCGGAGATGGCCATCACATTTCCTAGGGTCGTCGACGTAGCGGTGGCGTAGAGTTCGGCCTTTTGTCTGGCGTCTTTTACAGCAAGTTTGCGCGCCTCGTTCATGGCCGCTTCAGGCTTGGAAATTGAAAAGGAAATGCCATTAATTTGGTTTGAACCAGACGTCACGGCCTTGTCCAAAATACTGCCGATGCTTTCAAGCTTATGTACCGTTACGGTAACGGTATTTGCCACATCATAGCCAATCAACTTTGGCGGTTGGCCGTTGTTTTGGCCGTAATCATAGCGGGGGTTTACCGAAAAATTTGATGTCGCAATATCTTTGCTTTCAATGTTGGCAGTCTTCAAGCTGGCCATAAGCTCGGTCATTGCAGCAGTGTTTGCATCCAGCGCTTTGCGTGCCGTTTCAGCCGATGTCATAACACCCAAGCCGACCATTGCCATATCAGGCACAGCGCGCACTTCGCCATGACCACTTAGAGAAATAATCCGATTCATTTTCACCTCATCTGCAAGAACTGGGTTTGCCGCTAAAACAGAAACAAGTAAAACTGAGATCAAAAATAATTTCATTGCCTATCCTTTTTGTTGAAATCTGAGTTAGGAATAAAATACGGCGTAATTATGGCCAGTTGAAAATTATCTGAAGGGCGGTTCATCGAAGCTGCGAAGCTTTCTTGAATGCAGGCCTTCGCGGCTGGCGCGCAGCTTATCAACCGAGGCTAGACCAATCATCAAATGTTCGGCCACAGCACGGTCATAAAAAGCGTTGGCAGCACCTGGCAGTTTGATTTCACCGTGCAGTGGTTTATCAGAAACACAGAGCAGGGTGCCATAAGGAACGCGGAAGCGATAACCTTGCGCTGCAAGCGTTCCAGATTCCATGTCGACTGCAATGGCGCGTGAAAGATTGATGCGCTTTCGTTCCATCGACCAATGCAATTCCCAATTTCGGTCGTCATAAGTCACCACTGTTCCGGTGCGCAGGCGGGATTTTAGTGCGTCACCAGTTTCACCAGTCACTTCAGCTGCTGCAAACTGCAGGGCCACTTGAACTTCGGCCAATGCAGGAATAGGAATTTCGGGTGGCAAAACCGCATCCAGAATATGGTCTTGGCGCAAATAGGCATGTGCCAGCACATAATCTCCGATGCGTTGTGATTGGCGAAGTCCGCCGCAGTGGCCAATCATCAGCCAGCAATGTGGGCGCAGCACCGCAAGATGGTCAGTCATGTTTTTTGCGTTGGAAGGGCCAACGCCGATATTGACCAGTGTTACACCGCCTTCGCCATCGTTGCGGGAAAGATGATAACCCGGCATTTGAAATTTGTGCCATTGGCTTGCACCTAGGATCTGCGCAATCTCTGCAGCTTCCATTCCACGGCTGATCACACCGCCGCCGGGAACATGCATCGTTTGATATGGGCCTTCAATTGTGAGCTGGGTTATTCCCCAATTGATAAACTGGTCAACATAGCGGTGATAGTTGGTCAGCAAAATCCACGGCTGAACATTTTGCCAATGGGTACCCGTATAATGTTGCAAGCGCTTTAGCGAAAAATCCACACGCACTGCATCAAATAAAGCCAAGGGCAGGGGTTCGCCATTTTTCTGCTCCCATTGGCCATCGGCAATTTCATCGCCAACCAGTGCTAATTGTGGGATCGGAAAATGCAACGCCAATTCGGCTGCGGTTACATTACCTCGACCTAAGTCATTGCCGCTTTCGAGAACATAGGGATAAGGGATTTCTTGGGTGGATATCCCAACTTCGATCTTGGCATCATAATCTTCAACCAAATGCTTGAGCTGAGAAATGAGATAGCGTTTGAAGTGGGCGGGTTGGGTTATGGTGGTGACATAGGTACCGGGGCCCTGAAATTTGGCATAGGCACGCGCAATTGTTGGCTGAAGGCCGTTGGCGGTATAGGTTACCCGGAGTTCTGGATAGCAGAATTGATCGCGATCAGCAGCTTTTGGGGCTAGGCGCTTGTCAAAATAGGTATCAAGAGCGGTTTTCAGGGCTTTGGTTGCCTTGGCATGAAGCTCAATCAGCTGTTCTACGGCAACTTCTGGGGAAAGTGATTTGTTTTTCATATCGAAGTTCTAGCATAGCATTGAAAAATGATGTAGCCATGACAAAACCTTTGGGGGGCCTATAGCTCAATGGTTAGAGCCAGCGGCTCATAACCGCTTGGTTCCAGGTTCGAGTCCTGGTGGGCCCACCACTCTTTTGTTAAAACTCCTGCGGTTTGTAGTCGCTCGCCTCAGTTGGGGCGACATTCTTCAACAACGCTACTGATTTGCGCAAGCCTTCCTCGCGGCTCAAATATACATCCTCGTGTTCGATGTTCAGCCAGCCATCATAGCCAACCATGCGCAGGCGGTAGCAGAAGTCGCGCCACCAGCTTTCGCCATTGCCGTAGCCTAATGTGATATAACTCCATGACCGAGCAGGGATGTTCATCAACGAACCATTTTCAAGGCGGCTGTTCACATCAGCCACTGGCTTGTTGATCATGGTGTCTTTGGCATGCGTGTGCAAAATTGCAGATCCTAGAGCGTCAATTGCCACAAGCGGATCAGCACCCATCCACATCAGATGCGATGGATCAAAATTTGCGCCAACAGTTGGACCTAACTCATTCCGCAATTTCATCAGTGTACTGACGTTATAAACTAGCTGATTGCCATGCATTTCAACAGCCAGCTTTTTAACGCCGTGTTCTTTGGCGAAGTTTACAAGCTTATGCCAATAGGGCAGCGCCACATCTTCCCATTGATACTTCAAAATAGTTTGGGTTTCGGGCGGCCACGATGATACAATCCAATTGGGTTGTGTATCGGTGCTGCAGCCTGCGGGCAAACCAGACATCAATATAACGGTCTCGACGCCAAATTCGCCTGCAGCACGAATTGTATCATAAAGATCAGCGGACTGTTTTGCGCCTTCTGTCGGGTGCAGCTGATTTCCATTGGCATTCAGTGCAGTCAATTCCAGATTATGATTTTTTAATGCGCTCGAAAAAGCTTTGCGCGCGCCAGCATCTGAAATCATGGATTTCAAATTAAAATGTGGGGCAGAAGTCCAATTCGCGGCGTTAAATTCCAAACCTTGAATGCCCATGCCCGCTGCTGTTGCCAGCATTTTTTCAAAAGGCAAATGGCCCAATGTATCCGTTACCATTCCAATTTTCATGATGCGGTGTCCTCAGTATAAATTTGGTTTGGCAACAGACGCAATCATAACCGATTTATTTTGGGCGAGTGATTGTACACCCGCCTCTGCAACCAGAGTTGCAGCATATCCGTCCCAAGCGCTTGCGCCTACGGGTTTGCCGGTTTGAACGGAATTGACCCATGCTGAATTTTGCAAGCGGTAGGCATCCGCAAAACGGGGTCTCCAGTCTGCGGGATAATTGATGCTTTGCTTTAAGTTGACGCGTGTGAGGCTATGATCATTGTTCTGCAACGACACGGTTCCTCTTTCACCGACCAACTCTCCACGCACATCATAGCCATAACCAGCGTTGTTATTGATCTCGATATTGACCAATTGCCCCGCCATTGTTTCGAGAACCATAAACACTGGCGCACCGGTTTTTGTGGGGTCGGCAAGTTTTGGACGGAACACGTTTATGGATTTATACTCTGCATCCAATACCCACCGTGCAATATCGAATTCATGCGGAGCAGAGTTTGAAATAGCCATTTGTCCGGTGAAGTTAGACGGCGCTGAAACATTGCGGTGAAAGTTGTGCATCATCAAAGGCGCACCGAGTGCATCGCTCTTCAAGACCGATTTCATTTCAACGTAAGACGGATCAAAACGGCGCATGAAGCCGATTTGTGCGAGGCGCTTTCCGATCTTTGTTTCGCTTGCAATCACGTTCAAGCATTCGGCTGAGGAGGGGGATAATGGTTTTTCACACAACACTGGTTTGCCCAAAGCGATTGCTGCCAGCGTCAAAGGTGCATGTGTGTCATCGGGGCTTGCGATCACGACGGCATCAACGTCTTTGCTGTTGATTACCGCTAACGGATCTGTTGCAGTATGCTTGGCACCCGTTTCATTGGCGATCATTTTCAAACGACTTGCATCAGCATCGCAAATATATTGCAACGTCACACCTGGAATTTGCGTTGCAAAAATGCGGGCATGGTCTGAACCCATGATGCCTGCGCCAATTAATCCAATACGAACTGTCACAGTGTAAATGCCTCACGAAATGCTAAGAGTGCTTTTTCTTCATTACCAGCAGCATAAGCTTCCATAGCCACTGGCCCATTGTAGCCCATCGCGTGCAGTGCTTTTGCAACGCCGTGATAGTTTATCTCGCCAGTGCCAGGCTCAAAGCGGCCGGGATTATCAGCAACTTGCACTTCGCCGATCCACGGCAGGCATTTTTGGCACCAACGCACCAAATTACCTTCGTCAATTTGGGTATGATAAAGATCAAGATTGATGCGCAGTTGAGGGCGGTTAACTGATGAGACCAGTGCCAGAACATCTTCGGTTAAACCGAAAGGGCAGCCAGGGTGTTCCATGGTGTTCAGATTTTCCAAGGTGAAATTTACATTTTCTTGTTCGGCCATATCGCAGATGCGGTTTAGCGTATCGCGGGCTTTCAACCACATTGCGCCAGTGACAACATCCGTCTTTGCGATGGGGATGCCGCCGTCGCCAAGGCCTGTGCCGTGCAAGTTTAAGCGGGCCACACCCAACCTCTTGCCGACCTGCGCTGTCTCTCGCGCTGATTTTAGTAGCATGTCTGCGCCTTCATCATCAGCCAATCGGCCTTCGAGATAGCCGTTCATGATTGAAAATGTTGCGCCTGATTTTTCGAGTTTGGACAAATCATGGGCTGGCCAATTCCAGAGGCCCACTTGAAAACCCATTTCTTTAAGACGAGAGCACCGCCATTCAATGGGCTTATCCTGCCACAACATTTCGGCGCAAGCTGCTAGTGTGAATGTCATTCGAAAAAATCCTTAAAATCAATGGGCCGCGTTAGCGGCGATTTCGGCCTCTAGATTAGCCATCGTTTCCCCGCCCGCCATAAGGTCGGTGATCTCTTCGCGGGAGCGTTCACCCTTCTTGAAGTCAGCGG
>JAYTSN010000182.1:0-4695 GCA_043745625.1 Aestuariivirga sp.
GCCGATCTCGGCTCCAAGCCTTGGCAAAGTTTCTTGCAAATCACTTTGCCGCTTTCCTTGCCTGGTGTCGCGACTGGTTCCATGTTGGTTTTCATCCTGTTGATGGGCGATTATATTTTGCCGCAATTCCTTGGTGGCGGAAAAGTTTACTTTATCGGCAATGCGCTGGTTGATCTGTTCTTGCAATCGCGCAACTGGCCGTTTGGCGCGGCGGTTTCGATTGCTTTGGTCATCATCATGTTCTTGACGATGTATTTCTATATGCGCTTTGTGCTGGGCAAAACAGACCAGCGCCGCGTGGCCATGGTTTAACCTATGCGGATTTATGCAGCACTAATTTATCTGTTCTTATATTTCCCAATCATGTTGATTGTGGGCTTTTCCTTCAATGCCGGAAAATATGCGATGGATTGGCAAGGCTTTTCCCTTGCGTGGTATGGTAAGGCCTTCTCCAATCCGCTGATCTTGCAGGCTCTGCTCACCAGTCTTTTCATCGCCGGAATGACAGCATTTTTGTCAGCCATCATCGGCACGATGACAGCTTTGGGCCTTGAGCGTGTCACTGGCCGCACGCGAACGATATTTGATGCGCTGATCTATATTGCCATCATGGTACCGGGCATTGTGATTGGTATTTCCACACTGATTGCGTTTGTAACTCTCTTCAACATCGTCAATCCGGTTCTACTCTCGCTGTGGAAGCTCAAAATCGAAATGGGCATTTGGACGGTGGTGGCAGCACATGTGCTGTTCAATCTCGCAGTGGTTTGTTTGCTCGTACGCGCGCGCCTCACTGGCATGGACCGCAGTTTGGTAGAGGCCTCCGAAGATTTATACGCAACGCCAATGGGCACATTCAGGCAGGTCGTGTTGCCATTGTTAATGCCCTCCATCCTCGCAGGCTTTCTTTTGTCTTTCACTTTTTCGTTTGAAGACTTCATCATCACGTTCTTCGTTGCAGGCCCGAACGTCACATTGCCCATCTATGTGTTCTCTTCAATCAGGCGCGGTGTTACTCCAGAGATTAATGCAGTCGGAACAGTGGTGCTGTTGTCATCGCTCGTGCTGTTGGTCATTGCGCAAGTGATCTTACAGCGTGGAGAAAAAACCAACGCCGCAAAATCGTAAATTGACGATGCGCCGAAGCTCAAAGCGCTTTTCACTTTTGATAATGAAATAAATCAATCTCTCATTCAGTTGGATGACGACATTACTTTTATCAACTGTTCAATAGGATAGTGATTTGCGTGCACTCATGGTTTTTCCTTCTGATCGTGCAACTGTGAACCAGATTGCAGACGGATGTTAAACTTTTTCGTTAACGTGATTGCACGGGTCTTGTGTGTCTCCGGTTTCTCCCTGTGACCATACTTGGCCTGTATTCTGTACTGAAGTTTGGAGTTGAAGCCGGACTTTGGTCCCTTGCAGATAGCTAAGGGCTGCGCACAAGACGCCCCCCAGTGTGTGCGGCCCTTGGTTATAAATTTCGCAAAAAAACTGTGAAACGCATCACATAACAAGCGTCGTAAATGTTGCATTTAATAACGAATGCTTTGGAGCTCATTGTTCAAAAGCAACGGGGGTTAATTTCGAGTTGTGTGTGAAGCTTCGCTGACTGGCGAAAAATTACACCAAACTCCTTTAGCCAGAGGTGTTGCCATGAAGGGTTTTATTTTCTTCAAAAATTATCCCACTAAAACTGAATTTAGTGCGGAAACAAACGATTTCGAAGAACACTATGTTTACCAAGATGACTTTGAGCAAACTGAACAGCCAGAACAAATTGATGCTCAAGCCCCACTCGCACTGCCATATTTGATGTTTGGATTGAAGCAGCCCACCAAGCGCAGCCAGAAATTCTGAACACATAAAAATAGGAAAATGGGAGTCGACAATGGTGAATTGGCGTTCGCATAGCCTGTTGTTATTGGCCGCGTTTGTTTGGGGTGTAAGCAATGTCGCGCAGCAAGATGTGCTGAAGTATGTTGGCCCCATCACAACGGTTGGATTGCGATGTATGTTAGCGAGCATTGTCATCCTTCCCTTTGTGTGGGGAACGCGGCAACAGCTTCCAGCTATTTTGCAGTCTGGAAAACTCTTGGCGTTTGTAACAGCGCTCACTTTTTGCGTGGCGGTTTGCCTTGCTCAGATTGGTATTGGTTTTACAACTGTCATCAACACAAGTTTCTTTATCAACACGTGGACGATCATGACGCCAATCTGCGTTTGGGTTTTGCAACGCGTAAAGCCAGCGCAACTGACAGTGCCTGCTGCAGTCTTGGCATTAGCAGGCACATTTTTAATGACGGGAGGCCAGCTTGATACGCTTAACATCGGTGATATTTTGTGCATTCTGTCGGCTTTTGTTTACTCAATGTGGGCAGTTTGTTTGACAGAATTTGTTCGCAAGTTTGAAAGTCCGTTTTTAATTTCACTCTTCCAGTTCTTTTTCAGTGGTGTGCTCTGCCTGGTTTTTGGCCTCATAAACGAGCCCTTCAATCTACAATTATTTCCAGAGGCTATTCCTGATCTCATCATTCTTGGTGTGTTTTCCACGGGCCTTGGTTATGTTTTGCAAGCCATCGCGCAAGCCAAAGTCTCAGCTTCGACAAGCGCTGTAATTTTGAGCATGGAGGCGATATTTGGTGCGCTGGGCGGCATATTGATATTAGGCGAAAACTTTACCATGATGACTTTTTTTGGTGCAGCTTTGATTTTTGGCGCTGTTGTTCTGGTTCAAATTCCGGGCTTTGAAGCTGTATCACCAAAACAAAAAAAGGTTTTGGCAGTGCAAAATATTCAAGCGCTCTAAGGCCTAAATTTTATTTTTATCAGCGTGAAGCCATTTGTTTTTATGGTTTTTGCAGAAATGAAATGCGAGGCCCCGCTGCGGCCAATCACATAAACAATCTGCCCTTCAAACTGGCCGATGTTTTTAACAGCCCTTACAGCCGCTTTGGGCAGCGATAAAAGTTGTGGTGTAGAACACGTCCAATTCATGTGTTCGAACTTCACCTGTGTCCAATGCTTTCCAGGAACGGTGATGGTGTCACCACTGCCATCCTGAATAAAAGGCGGCACAACATTGGTGACGAAAAATTGCGGGAGGGCAGGCGGGTTCTTGAATTTGAATGTGACATATTCAAATCCGCCCGACACAGAATTTGAAACGCTGATGATAGAATTGGGCGCATTGCAATTTGCTGCAAGCGCAAAACGATTAGCGAATATGAGTATCAGAAAAGAAAATAGGAATTTTAAAATGACCAATGCGGTATTCCCTTCAATTAGGGCCAGTTGTTACGACTAGCCACATATAGGATATTCACCGCAATTTGTCAAGTGTTTTTTCCTAAAAACAGGAAAAAAGTATTAAATTACTGATTTTAAGCCTTTTTTCGGAAGAGGCTCGGTAGCTTGGCTTCACCGACATCAGCAAGGCGGCGGCCGATGGCGCCGGCTTTTTCGATTTGGCCTTTTTCTAAGGCAACAGCCGTGGCGGCGCTCATTTCAGTCAGGGTCGCGATGGAAGCAAAAAGTCTTCCCGTGGGGGCAGAGTCGGCCAAAGATTTCACCTTCCTCAATGCGTTGGCGGCAGACGCGCCAAAATCCTCGCCGTCAAACGAGAATGTTTCAATCGAAGCCAATTTTGTACTCATACTAAACTCCACACACAAACTTTACTGGCTTCAATCTGGCGTGTTAACGTTAAAAGCTGGTTAAAGCTGGGCGCTTGTGTGAATAGATTGTGACTGGCTAAGGCAAATTCCAATCAGGTGACTTCACCTGATTGGAATTTGCTCTATAAGGCTTGAACAGAATCTTAAGGGGCGCGCCATGGCCGGTCATTCACAATTTAAAAATATCATGTTCCGCAAGGGCAAGCAGGATAAGATGCGCTCCAAAATCTTTTCCAAGCTCGCCCGCGAAATTACTGTGGCTGCCAAAGCAGGTGTGCCTGATCCATCGGCCAATGCCCGTTTGCGCCTCGCCATTCAAAATGCCCGCGCTGAAAACTTGCCAAAAGACAATATCGAACGGGCGATCAAAAAAGCTGCGGGTGCTGAAGGTGGCAATTTCGATAATGTGCGTTATGAAGGTTACGGCCCTGGTGGCGTGGCCATCATCGTTGAAGCGCTGACTGATAACCGCAACCGCACCGCGTCCAATGTGCGTTCACATTTCACCAAGCTCGCTGGTCATATGGGTGAAACCAATTCGGTTTCATTCATGTTTGCCCGCGTGGGCGAAGTCACTTATCCTGCGGCAAAGATTTCAGCTGATGCGATTATGGACGCGGCCATTGAAGCAGGCGCCGATGATGTGACGTCGGATGAAACATCGCATGTTGTGACGTCTGCATTCGAAAGCATTGGCGAAGTTTCATCGGCATTGGCGGCAAAGTTTGGCGAAGCTGAAAGCATCAAGATCGTGTGGAAGCCAAATGTCATGGCACCGATTACAGAAATTGAAAAAGCTGAAACGCTGATGAAGCTTCTTGATTTGTTGAATGAAGAAGATGACGTGCAAATGGTTTTCACCAATGCTGAAATGTCCGATGAAATTGCGGCGAAGCTTAATCCGGAAGAATGAACAAAGTTCGGATTATCGGATTGGACCCCGGCCTTCGCAATACGGGCTGGGGAGTGATTGAGTCTGAAGGTTCGCGTTTATCTTATGTGGCCGACGGTGCGG
>JAYTSN010000183.1:0-1548 GCA_043745625.1 Aestuariivirga sp.
TTGCCAAAATCGATCTTCAATTCCAATATGCCGGAGCCGACACCTTTCGTGTTCGATGTGTTGCCAAGCGACAATCGTGTCAGCGCTGTGGAAACTTTGGCTGCAGCTTGAACATCAAGTGCGTTAAACCAGCTGCTAAAAGGGCTGCGCTCTTGCTCATCGAGATATTCTTGAACATCTATATTTATTGGTATCATATATGTTACTAAAAGGCAAGGCCGGAATTTTTTGTTCCTCCAGATCAAGGGTTCCCTTAGGGCGGTTTTCCGCCTATCACGGCGCAAATTGAATTTAGTTCCGGAGAATTTACATGGGTTTTAAATGTGGCATTGTTGGATTGCCGAATGTCGGCAAGTCCACTTTGTTTAATGCGCTTACGCAAACATCGGCGGCGCAGGCGGCAAATTATCCCTTCTGCACCATCGAGCCCAATGTGGGCGACGTTGGTGTGCCTGATCCGCGGCTTGATATTCTTGCTGGCATTGCCCACAGCGCGCAGATCATCCCAACACGTCTTACCTTTGTTGATATTGCGGGGCTGGTGAAGGGTGCTTCCAAGGGCGAAGGTTTGGGCAATCAGTTTCTGGCCAATATTCGCGAGACGGATGCCATTGCCCATGTTGTGCGTTGTTTTGAAGATGGCGACATCACCCATGTGTCGGGCAAAATTGATCCGCTGGCTGATATTGAAACCATCGAAACGGAATTGATGCTGGCAGATTTGGATGCGCTGGAAAAACGCCAGCCCGCTGCCGAGAAAAAAGGCAAGCAGGGCGACAAAGAACAAAAAGAACTGGCCGAACTGATGATGCGCGCACTTGTGTTGCTGCGCGAAGGCAAGCCCGCACGTTTGGTTGAACGCATAGCAGATGAAGAAAAGATATTTGTGGGCCTTGGATTGTTGTCATCAAAGCCCGTGCTTTATGTTTGCAACGTCGAAGAGGCCGCTGCTGATAAGGGCAATGAATTTTCCGAACGCGTAAAAGCATTCGCCAAAAAGGAAGGCAACGTGGCAGTTGTGGTTTCTGCCAAGATCGAAAGCGAAATTGCTATCATGGCGCAAGCTGATCAAAAAGATTTTCTCGATGCCGTTGGTTTGACGGAGCCGGGCCTCAACCGCGTGATCCGCGCTGGCTATGAACTGCTGGGCCTGTTCACCTATTTCACGGTCGGCCCGAAAGAAGCCCGCGCGTGGACCATTACCCAAGGCACCAAGGCACCCGCTGCTGCTGGCGTGATCCACACGGATTTCGAAAATGGTTTCATCCGCTCCGAAACCATTGCCTATGATGATTATGTAGCAGGCAATGGCGAAGCAGGCTCAAAGCTTGCCGGCAAGTTCCGGTTGGAAGGCAAAGAGTATGTTGTGGCTGATGGCGATGTGATGCATTTCAGGTTTAATACGTAAGCGCAGCATTCTTGTTGACGCATACACCGGGTTAAGTTATATATAAGTATAACTAGGATTTTTAAATGACTGATGCAACGCTCAGGGCGGTAGGTGGATCGATCATGGTGGCCATTCCTAAACCCATGTTGGATGGTTTA
>JAYTSN010000184.1:0-4692 GCA_043745625.1 Aestuariivirga sp.
GTGCAGCCTCGGCCATTCGCCAGGCTATTGTTGATCTTGCGGCCAAGGGTTCAGCCATCGTGGTGATCAGCCAAGACCTCGATGAGCTGTTGGATTTGAGCGATACGATGAGTGTTATAAATCTCGGCCGGCTTTCACCGCCGCGAAAAGTGGGCGCGGTGTCAATTGATGAGATTGGCCTGCTGATGGGTGGCGTGCATGCGCCTTAAATTTGAAAAGCGTCCAGAACCCAGCAAGCTCATGCAAATCGCAACGCCGATTGCTGCTGTGGTTCTAACAATGATCATTGGCGCGATATTGTTTGATGCGTTGGGCTTTGATGGCCAGCGCACCATTAAAGAATTTTTCTTCACGCCTGTGCTTGCGTCTTACAAATGGCAAGACGTGGCCACAAAGGCTGCGCCTCTCATCATCATCGCGCTTGGCCTTTCACTGGGCAATACCGCCAAGGTTTGGAACATTGGTGCTGAGGGGCAATATATTGTGGGCGCATTGGCAGGGGCTGGTGTAGCTTATCTCACACCATCCGTCACAGGCCATTGGGTTCTGGTTTTGATGTTGATTGCAGGCGTGATTGGCGGCGCACTTTATGCGGCAATACCTGCAATTTTGCGCACACGTTTCAAAGTCAACGAAGTGCTTTCCAGTTTGATGCTCGTCTATGTGTCGCTTCAGCTGCTCAGCTACCTCATCACTGGCCCATGGAAAGATCCCAACGGTCATAACTTTCCGCAAACCGCGGCATTTACTGACGCACAGCTTTTGCCGCGCTTGATTCCGGGCACATCAATTCCGCCGGGCCTGGTTTTTGCAATCGTCCTCACCATCATTTTTTGGATCGTGATGAAGAAATCCCTTTATGGTTTTAACGTGCGGGTCTGCGGTGCAGCACCGCATGCGGCGCGTTATGGCGGGTTCAATGCCAACCACACAATCTGGTCAACCCTGATGATCAGCGGCGGCATGGCAGGGCTTGCTGGCATTTTGGAAGCGACCAGCCAGTTGGGCCAACTCAACCTCGGCTTTCCGTCAGGCTATGGTTTTACTGCTATCATCGTTTCATTCTTAGGGCGGCTAAACCCCATCGGCATTTTCATTGCGGGGTTCGTGCTGGCCATCACGTCGGTTGGCGGCCAGGTGGCGCAAACCACGGTGCATGTGCCCAGTGCTGCTGGTGGCATTTTCCAAGCGCTGATGCTGTTTCTTATTCTCGCAGGTGATGTGCTGGTGAGATACCGCCTTCGCATGCAGCGCAATGTTGGAGCCGCCGCATGACGCTGGATTTTTTCATCTCAGCCTTCATCACTGTCATTGGTATTTCAACGCCAATCTTGCTTGCCGCCACTGGCGAGCTCGTGGTCGAAAAAAGCGGTGTGTTAAATCTCGGTGTTGAAGGCATGATGCTGATCGGCGCTGTCACGGGTTTTGCAATCACCTTCACAACTTTCAATCCTTGGCTCGGGATGCTTGCAGCAGCGGTGGCGGGTTCTGCGGCATCATTGGTGTTTGGTCTTTTGGTTTTAACATTCGGTGCCAATCAAGTTGCCACAGGTTTGGCGCTGGCAATTTTTGGCATTGGCCTTTCAACACTCATTGGCAATGAATTTGTTGGCATCATCGTTCCCGAATTTTCAAGCATTTTCCCTGATGGCTTGGTGCGAGATCCGATTGGTCGGATTTTCTTTGGCCATTCGCCGATGGTGTATTTTGCACTCTTCATGGTGTTTGCCGTGGCGTGGTTTCTCAAACGCACGCGGGCTGGCCTGATCTTGCGCGCGGTGGGTGAGAACGATCATTCGGCACATTCCATCGGCTATTCCGTTATCGGTATTCGTTATGGCGCCATTGCTTTTGGGGGTGCCATGGCTGGTGTTGCAGGCAGCTATTTCTCCATGGTCATTACACCAATGTGGGCGCAGCAAATGACCGCGGGCAGGGGCTGGATTGCGCTGGCTCTCGTGGTTTTTGCAGGCTGGAAACCAAGTCGCCTGTTGGGTGGCGCTTATTTCTTTGGCACTCTGATGACGTTGGAATTTTATGCCAAAGCTTCGAAGAATGCTATTTTGCCGTCACAGTTCTGGGCTGCGATGCCCTATCTGATGGCGATACTCGTATTGGCTGTTATCTCAGCGCGTGAACGCACCGGAAGCGAAGCGCCCGCCTGTCTTGGCAAGCCATTTATGCCGACTGACTAAAACTTCAACAAGGAGACGAAAATATGAAAATGAACAGACGTAATTTGATCAACGCCAGCGCAGCCGCACTTGCCATGCCGATGATCGGTGGCCGCGCTATGGCTGCTGATCCGCTCAAAGTGGGCTTTATTTACCTGGGGCCAATCGGCGATTTCGGTTGGACATGGGCACATGAAAAAGGCCGCAAGGCGATGGTTGATGCATTGGGCGGCGCAGTGGTGGCTGACTATGTTGAAAACGTAGCTGAAGACGCATCAGCCGTTCCAATCATTCGTGATTTGGCTCAACAAGGCCACAAGCTGATTTTCACAAGCTCATTTGGCTATATGGATCAAACCTTGGCGGTTGCAAAAGAATTCCCGGATGTGAAGTTCGAACATTGCACAGGCTTTAAACGCGCCGACAATGTTGCAACCTATAACTCCCGCTTCCACCAGGGCCGCGCAGTGCTTGGCACAATCGCTGGCATGACCACCAAGACCAACACTATTGGCTATCTCGGTTCCTTCAAGGTTCCTGAAGTGGTCATGGGCATCAACTCTTTCACACTCGCAGCCCAAGCTGTGAACCCCAAAGTGAAAGTGAAGATGGTGATGATCGATTCATGGTTTGACCCTGCCAAGGAAGCCGCCGCCGCTGAAACTCTCGCGAACCTCGGTTGCGATGTGATCACCGCCCACACAGACAGCGCTGCCTGTCTCCAGGTTTGCGAAAAGAAAGGCATCTTCGGCTTTGGCCAAGGCGCTGACATGTCACGCTTTGCACCAAAGGCGCATCTCACCGCAATCGAAGACATCTGGGGCCCATATTATTTGTCGCGCGCCAAAGCTGTTCTCGATGGTTCATGGAAATCCACCGACACGTGGTGGGGCATGAAGGAAGGTTCCGTGGTGATCTCGCCATATAACGCTTCAGTCTCCAAGGAAATTGCTGCTGCTGCAGACAAGATCAAAGCTGGCTGGTTGGACGGTAGCTATGATGTATTCACCGGCCCCATCGCCGATCAATCCGGTGCCGAGAAAATCGCCAAAGGCGCCAAGCTCGATGACGGCGCGTTATCGGGCATGGATTGGTTCGTAAAAGGCGTCGAAGGCGCGTAAAATATATTACTTATTCAGTTATCCCTTCCCTACAACAGGGGAGGGATTTTTGTTTGATGTCTGGACTATTCTTCATCCCTCTCCTGCCTGCAAGTGCAAGCTGTCTCTCCGGCAAGCGGAGAGACTTAAGTAAGGAAGGCGAACCGCGTTGAGTCTCTCCGCTCGACGGAGAGACAGACTTGGCGCAAGCCAAGTCAGGAGAGGGCCGAAAAATTGAAACCCTTATTGTCAACTCATCCCTCAACGTCGTCTTCAGTCAGCTTGCAAGACTTGTTGGTGGAAGATAGCATTCAATGTAGCGGCAATGCTTAAATCATTCGCACGTAACAAAAAGTGACTCTAGGGTCACAAAATTAAAGGAAGAGGTCATGTTTTTTGTGATTGGAATTTTTCTTGTCTTGGCGGTGATTGTTGTAATTTTTAAATCAGGCGGCAGGCAAAAGCGTCATTATAAAATGATTGAAAGTCGGAGCGCTGCGCAAGACGCGCACGCACGCGAAATAGCTGTAATCGCAGCTAAGGCTACAATTGCAGGTGAGGACGAGCGTGTGGCAGTTGCTAAGCATTTGCTTGCTGTAGAAAAAAAGCGTGTGGAAAGACAGCGAAGGGAAGATGCTCGGACGAACTTCTTGGGTATCGCAGCCCTGTGTTTCATTGCAGTAATAATTATAATCGGTGCCATTAACAAATATACTGGCCACTAACCAACGTATTTGTGGGAAATAGAACTTCTCTGCTACCATGCGGTTGAAGATTGTCTTTGCGTTTATGATTTGCCAGAAGATCGAATCTATCTATATCAAAAAGCCTCCCATCGCCCAACTTCATCTTCGATCACCAACACAACCCCCTCCCGTCAGCCTATGCAGTCACCCCGCCTTGGTCGGCGAAGACGGCCGCTTTACCGCTTTTTCCGGCAGTTCAGACTGAGCATCCATCACTTCATCCAAACGCGAAGGTTCACCTCCAGACATACCCTCTTCGGTGGCCACAGAAAGCCTAACTGCGTCCTGTTCCCATGCTGTGAGTGCGTCCTGTTTCTGCTTTGCAGTTAGTGCATCATCTTTCACCACATCAGCGGGCGAGGCAAAGTTCCCAACCGGGTCTTCAACCTTCTGTTTTGGTGTGATTTTATTATCTGGCATTTTATCTCCAATCATCATTTCTGTGGAATTGAGAGCACCTAAAACGCAGTTCGCGCCGTCAAGTTCCGTATTTCATGTGATTGGAAGGGACAATTTCCGAAAATTGCCCAAAAGCACCCCCAACGTCGTCTTCAGTCAGCTTGCAAGACTTGTTGGTGGAGATTTAAACCCAATTTTGGTGACTAGACACAAGTAGCAGCTTCACCGTGCGGTGTAAAGATTTATTTCTTATTTTGGGTTTTATTTTTTAGA
>JAYTSN010000185.1:0-1544 GCA_043745625.1 Aestuariivirga sp.
AATTACATCGGCGCGTTCAGCACCTGCATCACCATGGCTGCCCAAGTATACGACGAAAGCATTGCCGAGGTTCTTGGTATCGATTTCATCAGCACCTGCGAGGAACAACACATCAAGTGATTTGTTGGCAGCGGCTTTGAGCATTTGGGTTGTGTTCATGCCGCCTTCGCCGGGCAGCGCACATACATCAAGCGCACCCACGCGGCCAGCGGCGGTGTGGAGAATGTTGAAACCGTTCCAGCCTTCTTTGACCACTCCAAGTGCTGCAGCAGCTTTATAAGCCATAGCTAAAATTGCAGCGCCGTCAACGCGGGCCAAGGCACCCTGCCCGATGATGAACATCGGCTTTTGTTTTGACGCAGGTGGATGATCTGTAAACACGCTCAAGCTTTCAGGGCCAGCGCCGAGATAAGTATAGGGATAGGTGAGGTCGGCTTGTTCGCCCACAACACCAATCAAGCAGCCGCCCTTCAAAGTGCGCTTGCGAATGCGAGCGTTAAGGACTGGTGCTTCAAGGCGTGGGTTGCAGCCAATGAGCATGATGGCATCGGCTTCTTCTATACCAGCGATGGACGAGTTAAACAGATAGCCTGCCCTGCCGCCGTGTTCGCCCAGCGGGGTTCCGTCTTGGCGGCAATCAATGTTGTTGATTTTCAAATTCATGGCCAAGGTTTTGAGCGAGAAGGCCTCTTCAGCCGAAACCAGATCACCCAGCAGAAAGCCGACCTTATCTGGTGTGGTTGACTTCATTTTTGATGCGATGCGCGCGAAAGCTTCGGCCCAAGTGGCGGGGCGCAGTTTGCCGATGTCGCGCACGAAGGGTTGATCTAAGCGCTGGCTTTTCAGGCCGTCCCACACGAAGCGGGTTTTATCAGAAATCCATTCTTCATTTACGTCCTCATGGGTGCGCGGCAAAATGCGCATCACTTCGCGGCCACGCGCATCTACGCGGATGTTGGAGCCCACAGCGTCCATCACGTCGATGGTTTCAGTTTTGCGCAATTCCCATGGCCGTGCCTTGAATTCATATGGCAATGAGGTGAGCGCGCCGACGGGGCAGAGATCAATGATGTTGCCTTGCAGTTCAGAGGTGATCGCCTTGTCAAGATAGGTGGTGATTTCCATATCCTCGCCGCGACCTGTGGCACCCATTTCTTCAATGCCTGCTACTTCCGTGGTGAAGCGCACACAGCGCGTGCACTGAATGCAACGGTTCATATTGGTTTTGACTAGTGGCCCTAGATATTTGTTTTCAACAGCACGTTTGTTTTCGGCAAAGCGGTTATGATCCATACCGTATGCCATGGCTTGGTCTTGCAAATCGCACTCGCCGCCTTGGTCGCAAATCGGGCAATCAAGCGGGTGGTTGATCAGCAAAAATTCCATCACGCCTTCGCGAGCTTTTTTGACCATGGGGCTGGTGGTGAAGACTTCAGGTAGCTCACCATTTGGGCCGGGGCGCAGATCATTGACCGACATGGCGCAAGAGGCCGTCGGCTTTGGCGGGCCGCCCTTCACTTCAACAAGGCACATGCGGCAATTGC
>JAYTSN010000186.1:0-1542 GCA_043745625.1 Aestuariivirga sp.
TTTTTTTGGAAAAAGCTCTTTATTCTGGTTATTCAGCAGCTAAGCGCTTTGCGGTTTGCTGTTCAATGGCAGGCAAGAACATGGCCAACTCCCGCAAAACCCGTGAGATTGCAGCTTCAACATCAACAAAGCTCTTATTCTTCTCAATGCGCGCCTCGTCCATATAAAGCGCACGGTTGATTTCAATTTGCAGTGCATGGCGATTATGGTGCGGCGCACCATGAGTTTCTGTGATGAAACCACCAGCGTAAGGCTTGTTGCGCACCACATGAAAACCTTGGGCGGCAAACAGCTTTTCAATCTCTGATGAAAGCTCGCGGTTGCAGGCTGCGCCAAAACGGTCGCCCAAAACGATATCAATTTGCGGCTCGTGGTGAGATTTGATGCTACGCACTGCGGAAGACGGCATGGAATGACAATCCATCAGCAGGCAAAATTGATTTGCGACAAAAATCTCTTCAACCATCGCTGTCAGCGTTCGGTGATAAGGACGGTAGACCGTATCAATCCGGTTCAAAGCCTCGCTCAAACTGATCTTGCCGCGGTAAATCCCCTCGCCTTCTGCCACCAGTTTTGGAATTGTACCAAGGCCGGATGCAACCCGCGGCGAACCAGGGTTCATATAACCCGGCAAATTTTCCATAAACATCCGGGGGTCAAGCTCATATGGCTCGCGGTTCAAATCAATATAAGCGCGCGACACGAGCGAGCGCAGCAAAGGTGCTCCATTATCCAAACAGCTTTTAAAAAGCTCATCAACAAAACAATCTTCCGACTGGCGAAGTGCGGCTTCTGAAAGCCTCGATTGCTGCAGGAATGCAACGGGCACAATCGATCCACTGTGCGGAGAATTATAAACAATGGGCGAAACCCATTCAGGTGGAGCTAATATTTCAAAATAGCACTGGCTCATCAGCCATTCCTTCTTGTCTGTTGTCATGACTATGAACTCAGGTTTTGCAACTGTCCATCACTTCAAATGTTAAATCAATTCACACCCTGTTTACCGTTACGCAGCTAGAACAAGCCCCGAGCGATACTTGACCGCACATCGCGTGGAGCACATATAGAGTACCATGGTGAAAATATTACTGGCCGAAGACGATGATGATTTGCGCCGCTTTCTTGTGAAAGCTTTGGAAAAGGCTGGCCACCGGGTTTCGCCTTTTGCCGAAGGGGCGTCGGCTTATGAGGAAATCAAACAGGATAGTTTCGATCTGCTGCTGACTGACATTGTGATGCCCGAAATGGACGGCATTGAACTGGCCCGCCGTGCGGCAGAACTTGATCCGAATTTGAAAATTATGTTCATTACCGGGTTTGCAGCCGTGGCGCTGAACCCTGATTCCAATGCACCCAAAGACGCCAAAGTTCTATCAAAGCCTTTCCATTTGCGTGATCTTGTCGATGAAGTGAACCGCCTGATGGCAGCCTAATTTATCTGTTCAGGGCAACGAGTCCAGGTTAACAGGGATTGAGTTGAAGCGCTGATTTCAAATAGTCTGCATCCCAAGTTGCGAGTTTTCGTTTGCTTTTGATTGA
>JAYTSN010000187.1:0-1540 GCA_043745625.1 Aestuariivirga sp.
CCATCGGCCGCGGCGCAGGCGGCGGGATTGCAATCATCGAATGAAGATATTGAAGCGCGGCGCAAAGCCCGTGAAGAACGGCGTCGGAGATAAAGTCCTTTCCCGCTTGCGGGAGAGGACGGGAACCCAAACACCGAAGCATAGCGTAGGTGATTGGGGGAGGTGAGGGTCTGCCTTGCCTTCGCACATCCCCTCACCTATCCCATTGCAAGGGCAATGGGCCCCTTTCCTCTCCCGCAAGCGGTCGAGGACGTTTAAGAGCGAGTTGATATGTCAGACACTAACCCCCTCATCGTCTTCACACCCTCCGGCAAGCGTGGGCGCTTTCCCACTGGCACACCGGTGTTGCAAGCGGCGCGAGCACTCGGCGTTGATATCGACTCGGTTTGCGGGGGCCGTGCCATATGTGGGCGCTGTCAGATCAATATTGGTGAAGGAGAGTTTGCCAAGCATGGCATCACGTCGGCGGCGGGTCATGTGACCGCCATCAACCAAGTTGAAATCAGATACGATAAATTACGCGGGTTGGCATCTGGCCGCCGCCTCTCCTGCCAAACCCAAATCCTTGGCGATCTCGTCATCGATGTGCCACCGGAATCCCAAGTGCACAAGCAAGTGGTGCGCAAGGAGGCGGACACTCGCGCCATTGAACTTGATCCCGCCACACAGCTTTGTTTCATTGAAGTTGAAGAGCCGGATATGCATAAGCCCTCCTCCGATTTGGAGCGGGTTTACATCGCACTGAAAGAACAATGGGGCGTTGAAAACGTCACCTGCGATTTGCCGATCATCGCCGCATTGCAAAAAATCTTGCGCAAGGGCGAATGGAAAATCACCTGTGCCATTTATTCCCGCGCTGCTGGTGGTGGCAACCGCCTCGCTGCAATCTGGCCGGGCTTTCATGATCAAGCTTACGGCCTTGCCGTCGACGTTGGTTCCACCACGATTGCAGCCCACCTCACCAATCTCTCCACAGGCGAAGTTAAATCTTCCGCAGGCCTGATGAACCCGCAAATCCGCTTTGGTGAAGATTTGATGAGCCGCGTTTCCTATGTGATGATGAACCCGGGTGGCGAAAAGGAAATGACCACCGTCATCCGCGCCGCTCTCCAGCAGCTCGCCGAAGAAGTGTGCAGCCAAGCGTCAATCGACATCACCAACATCATGGAAATCGTGCTGGTGGGCAACCCCGTGATGCATCACCTCTTTCTCGGTATTGACCCCACCGAATTGGGCGGTGCGCCCTTCGCACTGGCCACCGGCCTGCCGCTCACATTCCCTGCGCGTGAGATGGATTTGAAATTGAATGCTGGTGCATTCTGTTATGTGCTGCCCTGCATCGCGGGTCATGTGGGTGCCGATGCGGCAGGTATGGTGTTGTCGGAAGCGCCACACGAGTCAGACGAAATGATGTTGTGTGTTGATGTGGGCACCAATGCCGAAATCATTTTGGGTGATAAGCACCGCCTGCTCGCCTGCTCGTCGCCCACTGGCCCAGCTTTTGAAGGCGCACAGATCTCAAGCGGCCAACGCGCCGCCC
>JAYTSN010000188.1:0-4641 GCA_043745625.1 Aestuariivirga sp.
TAGCCATTGGAAGCGACGAGAAAGCATTTGTGTGCACGGCGACTCGTGCATTGCCCGCCACTCATTTGCAGGGGACCGGGGGGCCAATTTAAACTCCAAATAACTTAGGAGAATACAATATGAATACAATTAAGTTCGCACTTCTCGGAACAGTGGCATTTGCTGCAGTTTCGGTTAGCGCTCAAGCGAGCACAACTTCAGACATCGCTGCTCTCAAAGCTGAGATCGCTGCTCTGTCTGCCAAGGTTGCTGCTAACGAAGCACAAACTTCAGTTCCAGCTGGCTTCCAGCTCGTAACTGTTAGCTCGCAACCAGCTATCGTTGTTCCAGGTGTGGGCAGCGTTGGTCGCGATGTAACAACAATCGCTATCGTTCCAACAGCTGATGCTCCTGCATCGACTGTTATTCAGTGGTCAGGCTTCGTTCGCGCTGCTTTGGTTTACCGTGATGGTGCTGATGGTGTTGCAGCCAATCCGACAACGGGTCCAATTTTTACTGGAAGCGACAACGTTACTTATGATGTGAAAGCTCGTGGTCAAATCAACGTTGTTGGCAAGACTGACACCGCTGTTGGTGAAGTTGGCGCACAAATGTCGGTTCGCGGCAACTGGGAAGTCGATGGTGGTTTCAACGGCGGCAACGCAACCGCCTTGGTCTCGAATGCTTGGGGCTGGTGGAAAATGACTCCAGACCTGACTTTGGCTGGTGGCTTCAACGGTTCTCTCTCGGCCATCGGTTTTGGTTATGATGGCGCTTGTACTTGCTACTACACAGACAGAGCAAATGGTAATTACACATCGCTCAACGGTGACGTTGCTCAAATGCGCTTGACTTATGCTTCAGGTCCAATGTCGGTTGCTGTTGCAATCGAAGATGGTCATACCACCATTCTTCCGGCAAACGTTAACGCCTTAGTTGTCGCCGCGAAGATCTCTTATACTGGTGATATGTTCAACGCTGCGTTGAATGGCGCTTATGAGCCAAACTACGGCGCAGCTGGCGCTCCTGAAGCGAGCTACACCGTTGGTGTTGGTGTTGGTTTTGGTCTCGGCGATATCGGCAAAATTTCTGCTAACGCTGCTATCGGTTCCGGCCAGTTCGTAAACGACAATGTATGGAAAGCAAGCATCTTGGGCAGCCTCAACTTGAGCGACCAAGCACACTTGGAATTGGCTTATGGCCATGCTCGCTTTGATCGTTTCTCTGCGACAGTAGCGGGTAATGATCAAGATTCAGCTCTTGCTGGCGTATATTACGAGCCAGTAAGCCAATTGACGATTGGTCTTGAAGGCGAATGGATTAAGAACAGCGTAGACGCTCAGTCTACATTCTCTGCTGACCTCGTAACTGTATTCCGCTTCTAATCTTAGCGAATATTTTACACAGAACGGCTCGCTTCGGCGGGCCGTTTTTTTGTTTGTTGGACAGTTTGAAATTGTGAAAGAAATCACCCTCCTCCCGACGGGAGAAGGGTGATTGTTCGCTTTCGTCTGTCAAGCCTTGCTCACGCCGCAGTCTTGGCGTATTTGGATATATTGAATTGACTGGGTGCTTCGTTCGTGAAAATTAATCTCTATTGCCTGATTTCAGTGACGGCTTTGTTATTGTCTGCCTGCGCCGCTGATCAGGTTGGCATTGAAAGCCGGGCTATTTCGGTTAATCAACAAGCCGAGCCTGCGGGTGCTGCTGGGCAAGAGGCTGCGGCATCGGTTGCGCATTTATTGTCGGGCACCGGGCCCACCTATGTCACTCTCACCGTCTCAGAGACTGACACTTCGAGCGGTGCGACCAGGGTTGATACGCATAAGGCAGCCATCACATCGGGCAGTGGATTTGTGGTCAGCGAAGACGGCTATGTCATGACGGCTGCCCATGTGGCTGTGGCTAAAGGCAACGAGATTTCCGCACGCGCGGCTAACGGCCGGGTTTATACTGGCGTTGTGACCGGCATCAATCCCACCAACGATATGGCTGTGATCAAGCTGCGTGGTTTCAGTGGTCGCAGCGCGGTGCCAGCTGCCCCTGGCTGCATGGCCAAGGGTGATCTGGTTTACACCTTGGGAAAGCCACATGGTTCGGGCGATACGGCGCGTGTGGGGTCTCTCGAGGCCAAACATTTTGGCCGTGCTGTGGCTTATGGCAAGTTCGGCTATCCTGATGCCATGGTGCTTCATATGGGAACCCAGCGGGGCGAATCAGGTGGGCCGGTGTTTGACGGCCAAGGTCATTTGGTGGGCATGGTGGTCAGCACGCTTTCTGATGCTGCGGGGCAATCGATCAATCTGGCCCACGCTATACCGTCAACGTCGCTGGCAAATTTCTTTTGTTCGACAACCAGCTGTGGTTCGAATTGGAATGTGCTTGCCGCCAAAAGTATGGATTCCTGTAGTTAAAGTGTAATTACCGTCGAACCCGTTGTCTTCCCGCTTTCAAGGTCACGGTGGGCTTTGGCAACGTCTGCAAGTTTGTAGCGCTGGTTGATTGGAATTTTGACTTTTCCCGATTTCACGATTTCAATAACATCTCCAGCCGTTTCTTGAAATTCTTCATCCGTGATGATGTAACTGAAGAGGGTTGGCCTTGTCATGTAGAGCGAACCTTTGGCCGCCAATTGACCCACTTGAAAATCTTTAATCGGGCCTGAGGCATTGCCGAAACTGACGAGCAGCCCGCGGACGCAAAGGCTGTCGAGTGAGCCTTGCAATGTGGCCTGCCCTACGCCGTCATAAACAACCGGCACACCTTTGCCCCCGGTTATTTCACGCACCCGCGCGGCCACATCTTCGGTACGATTATTGATCACATGCGTGCAACCATGGGCATAGGCAATTTCCATTTTTTCTGGCGAGCCAACTGTGCCGATCACTTTCACACCCAGCGCCTTGGCCCATTGCGAAAAAATCAAACCAACGCCGCCCGCTGCCGCATGAAATAAAACGGTTTGGCCGCGCTTTACCTTATAAGTGGCGCGCAGCAGATAGCGCACTGTCATGCCCTTCAACATCATCGCCGCTGCGGTTTCATCACTGATTGCTTTCGGCAGTTTGACCAATCGGTTGGCGGGAAAGTTGCGTGCCTCACTATAAGCTCCAAGTGGCCCCGAACCATAAGCAACACGGTCGCCCACTTTAAAGCCTTTCACACCCTGCCCCAGTGCTTCAATAACGCCCGCCGCCTCATTGCCAAGTCCGCTTGGCATTGGTGTGGGATAAAGCCCACTGCGATAATATGTGTCGATGTAGTTCAGTCCAATTGCGGTATGGCGGATGCGCACTTCGCCTGCTGCTGGTGGTTGCAGTTCTGCATCCACAAGCTCAAGAACTTCAGGCCCGCCGGTTTTTGAGAACAAAATCTTTTTCATCATTTTTCCACGTTAAACAAAGTTTGCACAGCCGCCACCAGTTTTTCCCAACTGATTCCCTCAAGCGGAATAATTTCGACATCCAACACAGCGGCTTTGCCCATCAGTGCATTATAGCGCGGTGTTGCTTTAACCTCATCATAAAGATCGGTGGTCACAAGCACGGCAACCTTTTCACCCGGACTACCAAAATGATCACACAGATTGTCTGCCTCATGCACCGCGTCCATCAACCTGTTGCGGTGTTTGCGGTCTTGAATATCAAGTTCCGAACGCAACGCTTTGCACGACATAAATCCCAAGCGATCGCCCTCACGCAGAATTAAATCGATTTCGTTTTCGCCGGAAAATTCCTTGACTTTCCAACCAATCACTTGGCCAAAAAGCGCTTCGTCAGCACCAGCTTCCATGGCCGCAAGCCAAGCCAATTCTTCGAGCCACCCTCCTGAAAGATAGCGTCGGCTTTTTGTTTCACAAATGGCGTGGCCGTTTGGTTCACGAATAACCATCGCATGTTTTTCAATTTGCTCAAGCAGCGCCAAGCTTGAATGATCTAATGCGTGGGGTGCTATGGCAACCCGGCGCACATAATCGTCAGTCGCTGTAAAAATTGAATCTCTCACGATTTCAAACAATGCATAATTATCAGCAATCATCCGCGATAGCGGAGCGTTAGCTTGCGCTACTTTTGGGTCACCATGGGTGGCTTTCAACCAGGCGCCGCGTTGTTTTAAAATTGTTTCAATTGTGATGCTATTCATATGTGCAATCTTGCCCTAAAGACTGCAACATTCCAAGGGGATGATTGATGCGATTTGAAGTTTCAGATTTAGTTTCACGTGTTGAATTTCCACCCATTGCCGAGGCGATGAGTTGGGTGAAGACCGAGCCCGGAAACCGCGAACTTCTGAATATGTGCCAAGCGGTTCCCAGTTATCCGCCTGCTGAGATATTGCAAGATGAAATTGCGCGGTTAGCCCATCAGCCTGGAATGGGGGGATACACCGACATCTTTGGAATTATGCCACTCCGCGCAGCTTATGCGGCACATATGAGTGCGGATTATGGGGCGCCGATTGAGGCTCGTGAAGTGGCCATCACCACGGGCTGCAATCAAGCTTTCGCGGCGGCCATCATGACTGTGGCCAAGGCTGGCGATAATGTGATTATTCCGGTGCCTTACTATTTCAACCATCAGATGTGGTTGACGATGATGGGCATTGAAATTCGCGCAATCCCGGCTTTTTCAGATGGCGTTTCCCATCCATCGCCTGAGCTTG
>JAYTSN010000189.1:0-1524 GCA_043745625.1 Aestuariivirga sp.
CGCAAAATCGCCAGGCTGCATGGCGGCGAAGTTACTCTAAATGGCGCACAAGGCATTGGAACCGAAGCCACAATCACCATGCCCAAAGCCCGTGTGCGGTGGCCAGCTGCACTTAGAAAACCAGAAGCTTCGGTTGCAGCCTAATCCAACTTTGCGCTAAACAGGCCCATGGCACCATCACTTAAAATTCCAGCCTTCATGGGCAGCAAACATGGCCGCACAGCAAAAGGCGCAAACGCCGCTGTTTTCGGCGCACCCCATGGCACGCCATACAAAGGCATTGATAACCGCGCCCACACGAAGGCTGCCGATAGTTTTCGCTTGGCGCTGAAAGATGATGCGCTCTGGCTCGATCATTGGGATTTTGATTTAGATGGCCCAATGTTGCCCAACCCCGAATTCAAAGCTGTCGATCTCGGAAACCTCGCAACCAAACCAGCCGATGGTCTTGGCAATCGCAAAAGGATTGAGGATACAACCCGCGCCATTTTGAAAGAAGGCGCAGTGCCAATCATGTTCGGCGGTGATGACTCAGTGCCTATCCCGTTTTTCGCGGCCTTCTCCGGTGGCCCGCCAATCACCATCCTGCAGATCGACGCCCACATCGATTGGCGCGACGAACGTTATGGCGAACGCTTGGGCTTTTCCTCAACGATGCGCCGCGCGTCGGAACAGCCGCATGTCTGGCGTATTGTGCAGGCCGGTGCGCGAGGCATTGGCAGTGCCCGAAAAGCCGAATTGGATATTGCCCATGATTGGGGCGCTCACATCATTACCAGCCGCCACATCCATCACAAAGGGCTTGCATCAGTTCTCGAACATATTGAGCCAGATAGCGCCTGCCTCATTACACTCGATCTTGATGTGCTGGATTCCAGCGAAATGCCAGCTGTGGCTTACCCTTCGCCCGGCGGATTAAGTTATGTGCAAGTGACTGACCTAATCGCTGGCGTCGCTGCCAAAGCCAACATCGCAGGCTTCTGCATGGTCGAATTCGTGCCCAAGCGCGACACGAACGGAACCGCAGCCTTCACTGCAGCAAGAATAGCAGGTCAAGTGCTTGGGCATATTGCGCGGCAGAAAAATTAAAACCCTCATGAGAACCACTGCGGCAATATTCCCGTCAAACAGCGATGACAAAACCAGACTACGGAATTGATGCACCAGGCCTTGTGCGCGGATTTTTGATTAGTACGCTCATTTTGGCGTCAATTGGAATCGTGCTGTTGAATTTTGGTGCGCTGCTCGGAGAATGGCCAAAAATAGCAGCAGGCGCAACACTGATCCTCTCGCTTTATCCCTTTGGCATGTTCTGCCTTATGAATCACGAGAGCCGCGTTGCGAAAATTACCGATCGCGAAAAAATACTAAAACTCATCCATTGGCGCGGCGACGAACAAGTCCTCGCCGTCGGTTGCGGACGCGGATTGATGTTGATTGGCGCTGCCCAGCGCTTAACGCGTGGTAAAGCTATCGGTATCGACCTCTGGCTTGAGCGCGATCAATCTTCAAACAGCGCAAATG
>JAYTSN010000190.1:0-4606 GCA_043745625.1 Aestuariivirga sp.
TCACGCCAACCTTCCAAGCAAGACCTTGAAGCCGCGCATTATCAAGGCAAGCACGTTGCAGGTATTGCTGCCAAGCTGGCTGCGAAGTAATTTGGGTCCTCTCCCGTTTCTTTAACGGGAGTAGGGGGAGTTCTTGCGTACGCGACAATGTGGCGGAACTGAACCTTTTTCATAGACAATAATTCACACTTCCCCCGTCGGGGGAAGGTGGCGCTCTTGCTCCGGATGAGGGCTGCGGCGACTTTGCTGCAGTAACGCGAGTCGAGACTCTGCAAGTTGAATTCGGATTGCGCGTTGTCCTCGCTGCGCTGCGGCCGTCAGCCGTCCTCCGGGCACCTTCTCCCAACGGGAGAAGGGTAAGTTTTCCCTTGTTCAGTAGCTCTACTCTAAGCAAGAGAGGACGAGAGGCAGGGCTTTGGCCAGTTGGTCGAGGTCTTTTTTGTGTCCACAACTCACACGGATGCAACGGTTAAGCGGGGCGATGCCTGGCATGCGGATGAAGATTCCGTGTGCGAGCAGTCCGTCGACAACCGCGCACGCATAAGCGCCATCACCCCCGCAATCAATGGCGACAAAGTTGGTGGCCGATTGAATTGGTCTTAAACCATTGGCTTTGGCAATCTCGTTGATATATTTTTTAGTTAGCAAGACTTGCTTTTGAATCTTGGCCAAATATTTTTGATCTTTAATTGCGGCAATCGCACCCGCTTGAGCCATGCGTGAAATGCCGAAATGATTTCGGATTTTATCAAAAGCGGAAACAATTTGCGCGTGGCCAATGCAATAGCCCACGCGAACGCCTGCCATGCCGTAAGCTTTTGAGAAAGTACGAAAGCGCAGCAGGTTTTTGTTGTTCACATCAATGGCTGGCGCAGTGCCCGCTGGCGCAAAATCAATATAGGCTTCATCCAGCAACATCATGCAACCATCAGGCAGATGATCGATCATATGTTTGATTTCGCGCGCTGGCCAATGCGTGCCCATCGGGTTGTCGGGGTTGGCGATGTAGAGCAGTTTGGCTTTTTCGGCTGCTGCAAGCTTAATGAGCGCCACCGGGTGCTCGTGATCATCGACATAAGGCGTGGTGACCAGCTTGCCGCCAGAGGCCGCCACATGAAAATTGAAGGTGGGATAAGCGCCCAGCGATGTGACCACAACATCAGCTGCATCAATGAACAACCGCACCACTAAACCGAGCAAGCCGTCAATGCCTTCACCACAAGCGATGTTCTCTGGTGCAACACCGTGATGTGCGGCAATGGCTGCTTTCAAATCATGATGCTCTGGATCGCCATAAGCCCAGCTTTCAAGTGCTGCCGCCTGCATGGCTTTGATCACCTTGGGCGACGGGCCAAACACGCTTTCATTGGCGCCGATGCGCGCTTTGATTTTATGTCCCGTGCGGCGGGTGAGCGCTTCGGGGCCAACAAAGGGCGTGGTGGAGGGGAGGGCGGAGATAATGGGTGTGAATTTCATTTAACCTAAATATCAACAAAATTTCGGAACCGCCATCCCTCCCTCTAAAGCAGGGGCGAAATGTCAAAGGGAACAAGAGACTTCGTTTTTGAGGTGCGCCCCTCAAAATCCTTGTACCTGCGCAAAATCCGCGCTAATCCAATGACATTCCAAACCACACTCAGGAGACGTCTAAATGGCCCGCATTACCCTTCGCCAATTGCTCGATCACGCCGCTGAAAATGATTACGGTGTTCCGGCTTTTAACATCAACAATATGGAACAGGCTTTGGCCATTATGGCTGCTGCCGAAAAGCTTGATGCTCCGGTTATCATTCAGGCCTCACGCGGTGCGCGTTCTTATGCGAACGATATTATGCTCCGTCACATGATGGATGCTGTAACCGAAATTTATCCAAACATTCCAGTCTGCGTTCACTTGGACCACGGCAATGAACCAGGCACTTGCATGACCGCCATTCAATCTGGCTTTACTTCGGTGATGATGGATGGCTCTCTTAAAGCTGACGGCAAATCTGCTGCAGACTGGGATTATAATGTGGGTGTGACCAAGATGGTTGTGGACATGGCGCATTTGGGCGGCATTTCAGTTGAAGGTGAACTTGGTGTTCTGGGCTCTCTTGAAACGGGTATGGGCGACAAGGAAGATGGCCATGGTGCGGAAGGCAAACTTTCGCATGATCAACTTTTGACTAACCCACAGGAAGCCGTGAAGTTTGTGAAAGAAACCGATGTGGATGCTTTGGCCATCGCCATGGGCACATCACACGGCGCCTATAAATTCTCGCGCAAACCTGACGGCGCAGTGCTGGCCATGAACGTGATTGAAGAAATCCACAAGCTGCTGCCATCCACACATCTGGTGATGCATGGCTCGTCATCCGTGCCAGAAGATTTGCAAGAGATCATCAACAAGTTCGGCGGCAAGATGAAGCCAACGTGGGGCGTGCCTGTTGCTGAAATTCAGCGCGGCATCAAGCACGGCGTGCGCAAGATCAACATCGACACCGATAACCGTATGGCAATGACTGGTGCCATCCGTAAAGTCATGGCCGAAGATCCATCAGAATTTGATCCGCGCAAATATCTGAAGCCTGCAATGGAAGCGATGCAGAAACTGGTCACCTTGCGTTTGCAAGAATTCAACACAGCTGGCCAGGCGAGCAAGATCAAGAAAGTGCTGCCCGTTTCAGAAATGGCCAAGCGCTATGCCAAGGGCGAGTTGAAGCAAAAGGTGGCTTGAAGGCAAGCAGCATTCGACATTCTCATGAAGGTGGAAACCAACTCGAGTTACAGTTATAAAGGCTCCCAGCCGGGGGCCTTTTTTTTGGCCTGTCGCCCGAACAAAAATGTTGAACTATACCTCTAGGAGGTATATATTGAATTTTAAAAGTGGGGCAATTTTTGAGGATATTTCAAACCAGATGGTTTGCAAAGTTTGCTCGCAAAGAGAAAATGGAACCGATACGACTGCATGAAGCAGTTAAACGGGCCGAGCAAGGTAAGATCGATGCTGATCTTGGTGGCAACCTCATTAAACAGCGGGTTGCCCGCCGAGGTGAAGGCCGATCTGGTGGCTATAGAACATTGATTGCGTTTCGTACGCCAAGTCGAAGTGTTTTTCTTTATGGTTTTGCCAAAAATGAAAAGGAAAATATTAGCGATGAAGAATTGGATGATTTGAAGAAATTAACCAGACTACTGTTGAGTTACGATGATGGTGAATTAGAACGAGCGATGGCCGCTAAAGAATTATTAGAGGTGCCTTATGGCGACGAAACCGAAATATAGAAGCCGCATAAGTGGTGCGGTTCACGAAACAGCGGCAGGGTTGCACAAAATTGGCCTGATCGATAACACCACCATGCGCGAGTTTGATGCATCTTGCCTCACAACCATTGAACCACTTACGGCCAAAGAAATTGTTAGCTTGCGCAAAAAAGCAGGTGTGAGCCAAGGGGTTTTTGCGCGTTACTTGAACGTGAAACCAAAGGCCGTAAGTGAATGGGAACGCGGTGAAAAAAAGCCAAGCGGGCCTTCGCTGAAGTTGTTGTCGCTGGTAAAAGCTAAAGGGTTGGAAGCAATTATTTGAGGTTACGTAGAACGGATTGTCTTCAACGCCTCGCCGAACTTTCTGGTAGTGCGCAACCAATGGGCGCGCTATGTCAAAGCCAAAGAAAACATCTGAACTCCCGATGAGCAAGTTTCAACGATACCGTCTAGCAAAAAGCCGCAAGGGTATGAAGCTTTTGCGCATCTGGGTGCCTGATACCAAGCGGCCAGAATTTGCGGCAGAGGCAGCACGGCAGGGGGCGTTGCTTCGTGGCAGACCTGACGAACAAGAGGCGTTGGACTTTATTGCCGCCGCCTTTGAGTGGCCTGGAACGTGAAGCGCGGCGATCTGGTTGTTCTTCTCACCAGCACGATCGCTGATAGTCCGCTGTTTCGGCCGACGCTGGAACCTACGCCCGAAAACGGATTGAAGCTGCCCTCGCAAATCATGATTGATAAAATTATCGCTTACCCCCGCGCGAAATGCGGCTCTATTATCGGTTCGGTTGATCAAGCAACATTGCTTGGTCTGAATCATTTGCTGGCAGTTATGGTGGGGATTCCGGATTAAAAATTGCGATTTTGTTTTTGCACATTGAACGCGCGGAAAGAGGCCCTCATCAAAGCGATTTGACTTCAAACCGCTTTGATGAGGGCCTCTTGGCCACAGACTCCGTCGCCTAATAATAGTCGAATCTTTTTTCCTTTTTATATGATTTTATACTTGACTTATAGGAATAGTCGTTCTATCTACGTTTCATCTTCTCCAGAAGGGGTTAGCGCTCATGACGGTGGCTTTAACGGGGAAGATGTGGCGCTTGCGGGGTTGGGATAACGTATTCCAGGCTCTCGGGAGCTGTTGATTGAAAAAGGCAGGGCACTACGACCTTGTCAGCCGTAGTCGGCAAGTAACTCTGAAGAACCCGCGGCTCGAAAGATGTCCCCCTGTTACAGAGGCACTGCGTTCACCAACAGCAAAAATCGCCGCAAAAGCGTGGGTGCTGATAGGCACTCATTCCGCCGGACTATCCGACCGGCATATTCGTGACTGTTTGCGCCCACGCAACCCTTCACTTTC
>JAYTSN010000191.1:0-1516 GCA_043745625.1 Aestuariivirga sp.
GAAGCTAAACATCTCTTCACGTCCATCCAACAACGCTTCGCTGATATGTTCCGTGGCGCACGCGGATATTTAAAATCACCCATCGCCGACATTGAAACCTATTGGACGCCGTCTGAGAAGGTACAAGCAAGCCGCATGCTGACCTGCTCATTTGTCGGTTCGCCTGAAACGGTTCGTGCGGGGCTCCAGAGTTTCATTCAGCGCACTGGCGTAGATGAACTGATGGTGGCCACGGCGGTTTTTGATCATGACGCGCGGCTGAAGTCTTATGATCTGCTGGCGGGGTTGGGTTTGAATTCGTAATAGTCTCGTCTGGGTTGAGCCAACGTGCGGCGCTTGTCTAAGTTCCGAAATCAGATAAAGTAATCTTTGGGGGTTGAAGCAACTGACGGAGAAAAACTTATGCTTCGAAAATTTTCAAAACACCTGTTATTGGTGGTGAGTGTATTTGCGCTTGTTGATTTTAACCAAAGCCCTGTGTGGGCTGGCCCTGCCGAAGATGAAGCGGTCAGGCTTTGTGACCAACTCGCTGCCGCTATTCTTGATAAAACCAAACCCGCTGGTGTCCCGGGGGTCAAAGGTGGCGACATAGATGGGCCAGCGGCTGTTGCCGCATGCGAAAAAGCGGCCTCTACATTTCCGGATAATATGCGGATCTTGTTTCAATATGGCAGGTCGCTTGTTGCAGCCGACCAAATGCCCAATAAAGTATTTGAACTTTACACCAAAGCCGCCACTGGCGGACATATCGTGGCAATGAACAATCTTGGCTATGCCTATGAAAATTCAATCGGCACTGCCAAGGATCTCACCGAGGCGTTGAAATGGTATCAAAAATCAGCCGATCTCGGCTTTGCAGTTGCGCAACGCAATGTGGGTATATTTTACCGAGACGGAAAAGGCATCCCCAAAGATATAAAATTGGCGGTCACGTGGTTTACCAAAGCGTCCGAACAAGGTGATGCCAATGCTAAGATGGCACTTGGCTTGCTCTATGATGAAGGAACTGGGGTTCCTCAAGATTATGTCAAAGCGGTTCAACTTTATAAGGATGCAGTGGCGGGTGGTGAGACGCTGGCCTATTCCAATCTCGGCTGGGCTTATGACAGGGGCATCGGCGGCCTGCCCGTAGATCATGTCAAAGCCAATGAGATTTATCTCCAAGGTGCAGCCAAAGGCGATAACAACTCCATGAATAATTATGCCGAAAGCTTGGTCACTGGCGAGGGCGTTACCAAGGACACCAAAGCCGGCATGGAATGGATGAACAAAGCCTTTGACGCAGGCTCCAGTCGCGCGGCCTATAATCTTGGTCAATACTATTCCAAAGGCGAAATTGTTCCCCGCGATATTGAAAAATCAGCCGGTTATTACATCACATCATTAGAGCGCAACGCAGATGACTCACGCGCGCTGTTCATCGGCAAAGGTGGCGAAGGTGTTCCCGCTGACGTCATCAACCTGATGCAAGACAAACTGCTCAAACGCGGCGGCGTTTTCGAAAAGCACGATGGCA
>JAYTSN010000192.1:0-4599 GCA_043745625.1 Aestuariivirga sp.
CCCGGTACATAGTTGGAATCCTTACCACTCATTTGGGCTGACCTGACGACAAGATCCTTCAGGATTTTGTTTAGCGCATGGCCGATGTGGATGTTGCCATTTGCATATGGAGGCCCATCATGCAGGACAAATTTTTCGCGGCCTTTGGATTGCTCGCGCAGCAACTTATACAAATCCATATCGGCCCAGCGCTTTAAAAGCTCCGGCTCTTTCTGAGGAAGGCCGGCTTTCATGGGAAAGTCGGTTTTCGGCAAGAAAACGGTTTCGCGGTATCTGTCGGTTTTTTTTGGTGCGTCGGTCATTTTTCATTTCTTTTAAATCTGCGGCGCTTGTAACAGGAAGGGATTGCAGAATAAAGTGCTGTCACACAGGAGCCTTTCATGACCCTACTCAACACCATTCCCGCCCGCCGAGGCGTGAGTGCACGCCTGCAAGCCGGGCAATCAATTAAAGTGATCAACACTCATGGCAATCAGGTGGTGGATTTCTGGGCGTTTAATTCCGGTGATTTGCGCGAATATATGGGCATGGAACATTGCCGCGCGTTTTGGAGCAGGCTTTACCCGATTGCTGGCGATAAAATGGTGACGAACCATCGCCGTGCGATTTTAACAATGACCGAGGATCATTCGCCCGGGCGACATGATACGTTGATCGCACCTTGCGATAATGAACGTTACGGGCTTTTGGGCTGCACGCATTATCATGACAATTGCCGCGATAACATGCACGCAGGCTTGGCCAATTTGGGGATTCATATTCCCTATACGCCGGATTCGCTGAACCTGTTCATGAACATCCCGTGGCGGCAGGATGGCTCGCTCGAATGGGGCAATTGCTTGTGCAAGCCCGGCGACAGCGCCACGTTTAAAGCCGAGATTGACACCATCATTGTTATGTCCGCCTGCCCGCAAGATTTACTGCCGATCAACAACGGCATCACGACGGAAGCGCATTATCAGATTTTGGACTAGGCCTTAACAGGACAAAGCTTGGCTTGCGCTTCGCGGGTTTGGATGCGGTAATAGGCGATGCCTAGCAGGCCCAAACCCAATGAGCCCAGGATGTCCGGAAGCAAACCTTGATTAAGTGATATGACACTTGCGCCCGCCGCCAGCATTATAATTTTGGACGTGCAACACAGCAGGCACCCAATACCTAAACTGCGGGAAATTTTTGCGTTCGAGATGCACATGTGTGATGCTCCTTTGAGCGCAGACTATGCCGAAGTTTGAAGATGGCAACATGCGCCTAAACTTATGGTTTCGGTGATCTTAATCTGAAAATACCTGAACTTTGACGAAACGTCAAAGTTCGAAAAAGTTGATTGACAATAACAACTTAGGGCGAGTTTGATTTTTCAATGAAAAGTCAAACGGCTTGGCTCAACCTTCTCGGTTAAAACCATCATGTGCGGCTTGTGCTAGGGTCAGCATTTCAGCAGCTGGTTGCTCACCCGCTAAAGCATAGACCATATCTGGTTCTACCCAATAACAGCTGACCAAATTGCCCCGATATTCGATCTTCATGCCACCATTTGTGTGTTTATCGTTGGCGGCAATATAGACGGCCAAGCGCTGCTTGTTGGCATCTTCATACATCAACAATCCTGCTGGTTTATCGCCTTCCGCGAGCAACCTTCCGCCGACCAGGGTATAGCCTTTTGCTGTCAAATCTGGGATCGTGAATTTAACGCCGATGCGTTTTGACAGCCAGGCGTCAAGGTGAGCCGCTTCGGCACCGGGCACTTCAACAGCGTGCTTCATCTCCGAACCATAAACAACATAACTGTTGAGTGCCCGCGCAGGAAGCGATTCAGCCTGAGTTAAACTGGTTTGCTGGTTGGCATACCAACCTATAATTCCGCCTGCCAAGAATAACATAGCAGCGCAGGCTGCAACGACATAAGGCAGCAAGCGTGGTGCTGACCTTCGATTGGCGGCGGCGAGCAATGCCGCTGGAACAGGCTCGTCTAAGACATTATCAAAAGCTTTCCGCAATTCGGATTTTTGATAGTTGATACTGGCCAGCGCTTTGCGCGCTTCATCATTTTCGGCTATCAATTTTTCAACTGCTTGTTTCTCTTCACCTTGAAGTTCGCCGTCCGCAAAGGCATGCAAGGCCCAATTTTCAACTGTTTCAAACATGATCATTTCACCCGGCGCAGAAATGTCGTTCCACGCTCTTCTAAGATAACTTTTAAAGTTGAACGCGCACGCGATAACCGCGACATGATTGTGCCGATGGGCACACCTAGAATTTCGGACGCATCTTTGTAACTCACATCTTCTAAACTTATGAGAACCAACACTTCGCGCTGTTGTGCAGACAGCTTGTCGAGGGCATCGGCTATCAAAGTTGTTGAAAAATTATCCTCTTGATCGGCCCTTGTGGCACCTTCGCCTTCTTGCAAATCATCAATATGTTTTGCGTATTGGTGTTTGGCGTTGCTACGCCAATTGCTGACGTGGATGTTGCGCAGGACGGCAAATAGCCAAGCGCGGAGCGGTTTGGTGACGTCATAAAGGTGGCTCTTTTTCAAGGCCCGTTCAATGCAATCCTGAACCAAATCATCCGCTAGCGACGCATCGCCACACAACGAACGAGCAAACCGGCGCAAATGCGGTATTTCGGAAATCAGTTGGTTTCTAAAGTCTTGAGCCATCTTGGTTAGGTTACGTTGCGACTATGGGTTTATTCCCGTAACTCTATCCGTTCCATTTATCGCGCATGGTTACCAATTCCTCACTCGCAGTGGGGTGAACTGCCATTGTGGCATCAAATTGAGCCTTTGTGGCACCGCAGGTTAAGGCAATGCCTAGAAGTTGCGCCATTTCGCCTGAACCTTCGCCAGCAATGTGGCATCCCAAAACAACATCAGTTTCGGCATCAACGATCAGTTTCATGAAAGTCCGCTCGTCTCGCCCTGAAAGCGTGTGTTTCATGGCGCGGAAACTGGTTTTGTAGATGTCGATCTTGGCGTGTTTGGCGCGGGCTTGCTGTTCGGTTAGACCGACCACGCCGAGCTCAGGTTGGCTGAAGACTGCGGTTGGAATCAATTCGTGGTTGACGGTTATTTTCTTACCGCCGAATAAATTGTCAGCAAAGGCATGGCCCTCGCGGATGGCGACGGGCGTTAGGTTCACGCGGTTGGTTACATCACCTACCGCATAAATATTTTCAACGCTGGTTTGCGAAAACTCATTTACGGCTACTGCGCCATGGGCGTTGCCATGTAGCCCAACATTTTCGAGGCCCAAACCATGGGTGTTGGGCATGCGGCCAGTGGCGAACATGATTTGACCAGCGCCAATCTGGTTGCCATCTTCAAGTGTGATGCGCACGCCATCTCCGGAACGTTCGATCCTGGTGACATCTGACTTCACGCAAATGTCGATGCCTTTCTTCGTCATTTCGGCAGCGAGGTGATTGCGAACATCGTCATCAAAGCCGCGTAGAATTTGATCGCCGCGCAGCAACAAGATGGTTTCAACACCGAGGCCTGCAAAGATGCCCGCAAATTCAACTGCGATGTAACCACCGCCAACGATCACGATGCGGCGCGGCAGGAAATCGAGGTCGAATGCTTCATTTGATGTGATCGCCAATTCATGGCCGAGCAAATGGCGCGGCACAAAGGGGGCAGCACCAGTGGCAATCAGAATATACTTGGCTGTAACTGTGCGGCCCGAAGCCAATTCAATAGTATGTTTATCTTTGATTATGGCACGCTCGAGAATGAGTTCAGCACCTGCGGCTTCAAGATTGCGGACATAGGCTTTGTTCAGCCGATCAATTTCCTTATCTTTGTTTTCAATCAGCGCGCCCCAATCGAACGACACTTTCTCAGACGTCCAACCAAAGCCGATTGCGTCCTCAAATTCTTCGGCAAAACGAGATGCGTAGACCAGAAGCTTTTTGGGCACACAGCCACGAATGACGCAGGTTCCACCGACACGATACTCTTCCGCTACAGCAACTTTCGCACCATATTTGGCGGCAATGCGCCCTGCCCTCACACCGCCAGAACCAGCACCAATGACGAATAGATCGTAGTCGAATTGAGTCATGCGCGTGTCAGCTCCACAACACCTTTATCGGTGCCCATGATAACAATGCCGCAAATGCCAATAAACAATCCGGTATCGATAACACCTGGTGTGTTGTTAAGAATGCCGTCGAGTTGTTCGGCATTTGTAATTTTTCCAAGCCTCACGTCGATAATCGGATTGCCGCTTTCGGTGATGAACGGCATGCCCTGTTTGGTGACGCGAATACTCATCTTTGCATCTTTGTAGCCCAGATGAATGAGGGCGCGTTCAATTTTCCAGGCCGTGGCATTGACACCGAATTTCGAAACTTCAATGGGCAAAGGAAATGCGCCAAGAGATTCAACTTTCTTCGATGCATCACAAATCGTGATCATAAATTTTGACGACGATCCGACAATTTTCTCACGGTGCAACGCGCCACCGCCGCCTTTGATCAAACGAAAACTACCGTCGAACTCATCGCAACCATCAACCGTTGCGTCGATGAATGGTGCGTCTTCGATGGTGACCAAATTCATGCCAAGCTTTTGTGCCAATGCATAAGTGG
>JAYTSN010000193.1:0-4598 GCA_043745625.1 Aestuariivirga sp.
TTGTTTTGCAGCTTGGCGGCCAACGCGTTTTTCCAATTCGGCATAGCTGATCAAATCAATATCATGCCCAGTCCGCTTCCGCGCGCGGTTTACAGCCTGCTTTGCATGAGCCAGAACCAATTTAAAAACTTCCGAAGGCGAATGCTTATGCTGCATCGTGTTCCAATACACAAAAGCTTGAGCGGGCGTGGTGACGTTGTAGCCTTGCTTTAAATCCTTTGCATAAAGCGCCGTCGGCGATGCAGCGATTTCTCCGTCTGTCGTTTCCGACAAATCAGAAGCAAGCTCAAACTCTGTCACTAACTCCGCAGCAACATAGGCAGCATTCACCCCGTCTTGCGGATAGCCTGCATGCGTTTGCTTGCCCTGCACAAAAGCTGTGACCAATTGCTTGCCAATCGAACCATAAGTTATGACACGTCCTGCTGAACCATCACCTTGATCGGAAATCGCATCGAGGTTGATCACTAATTTGATATCGAGTTCATTTTCATCAGCAATTTTCTTCAACTGAGGTGCAGTGAACCTTGCACCCGCAGATCGTTCCTCTTCATCGCTGACGGCGAGAAACAAAATTGAAAGTTCACCCATATAAAATTCAGTCGCAGCAATGCCCGCAGCCAAACCCGCCTTCATATCCAGCAGGCCACGGCCGGGCAGAAAATCACCAGTTTCAAAATCCGCAAGTGCTGATGGATTTTCGTTCGTAGCTTTCAAACGAGCGATAAAGTGGGGAAGTAATTTTTCAGATTGAAACGCCAAATCTTGCAACGATCCAAAATCTTCGATCGACACAACATCAAAATGGCCGGTCAGTACGACAGCCTTGTTTGATCGCCCACGCTTCAACGCAAAAACATTGCTCCGACCGGCAGCGTCATTTTCAATCAACGATGTCCAAACCTTATCAAAATTTTTGAGATATGAAGCCAGTCGCCCTGCAAACCGCGCTTCATCCTGGGAACCTGTCACTGATGGCCAAGACGTTAGCTCGAGCGCAATTTCCCGCGCACGAGCACTCAGATCATTCCTCATGCCAACGTCGCATCATGGGCCAAAACTGCATTCAGCAATACTTGCGCCCCAGCACCACATTCTTCCAAAGTCGTAGACTCTGCTTCATTATGAGAAATGCCGCCGAGGCATGGAACGAAAATCATCGTGGTTGGCGCAACACGCGCAATATAGGCTGCATCATGCCCCGCACCTGAAGCCATTTCGCGAAACGTAAAACCTGCTTGGTTTGCACCGATGCGAACACACTCAATCAGCTCCGGAGAAAATTTCACTGCGGGTGATTTCCAAATACATTTTTCTTCAAAAGTCACATTAAGAGCTTCAGCAATTTTCGGAAGCATGTTGCGATAAACAGTTTCCATTCTATCTAAAATCTTCTCGTCAGGGTGGCGCAAATCAACAGTAAAAAACACTTCACCCGGAACCACGTTGCGGCTGTTGGGTCTATTCTCAATCAACCCAACTGATGCAACGCCGGGTAAATGCGCTGTGCCCACATCATTGATCGCATCAATCATGCGTGCTGCCGCAAGCAAGGCATTTTTGCGCAGTCCCATCGGCGTTGCACCTGTGTGGCTCTCCTGTCCCGTCACCGTCACTTCATACCAGCGCATGCCTTGCACACCCGTGACCACGCCGATCATTTTGGATTCCGCTTCAAGAATTGGCCCTTGCTCAATGTGTAGTTCAAACATCGACGAAAACTTGATGGCACCTGCTTTGTGCGTGCCCTTATATCCAATGCGCTCCAACTCATCGCCCAGCCTAATGCCCTGGCGGTCTTCGCGCGAGTACGCATACTCTGGTGTAAACACGCCTGCATAAACGCCGGAACACAACATGGCCGGCGCAAAGCGCGAGCCTTCCTCATTCGTCCAATTCACAATCATGATGGGCGCATTGGTCTCGTAACCCATATCAACCAAACTGCGCAAAGCCTCAAGCGCACCAAGCACGCCAAGCACGCCATCAAACTTGCCACCTGTAGGTTGAGTGTCAAGATGCGAGCCTAAAGCAATCGGAGCCAAATCCTTGCGCTTGCCTGCCCGCGTGGCAAACATATTACCAACTTCGTCAACCTTAACCACACAGCCAAGTTTTTCGCATTCAGCCTTAAACCAATCGCGCACACGTTTATCTTCGTCTGAAACCGTCAGTCGTTTAATACCACCTTTGGGCGTGCCACCCATCTGAGCGGTCTCCATCAGCGAATCCCAGAGACGTTGCGGATTGATGGTAAGATTGGTTTTTGATGTCATGATTAATCCATTGATTTGCCCTTAAGGTCAAGCTTTCCGCCCCAATCTATGTCAAGTCAAGACTCGCTTATTGACACACAAATCAAAATTGTCGTAACGTTTAGCTAAACGTTTTGCTACAGTTGAAATTGGGAGGATTGAATGTATACAAAGCAAGCATTACACAATTTAGGGATTAGCCCGGACTGCATCTCTGCGAGCCAGAAAAACCAACTAGATGAACAAGGCTTTTTCATCGTGGAAGGCGTTTTATCAAAGGCCGAGATCAACGAAATGCGCAACGCTTTTGAGACGATCCATGCAGCCGAAAATGAAAAAGGTGGTCACGAAGTTCATGTCGAACCCGGCGCTAGACGCATTTCCAACATTTTCAATAAGACGACCGCCTTTGACAAGTGCCTGTATATTCCTGAGGTATTAGCCGCCACAACCTATGTGTTGGGCGAGATCAAACTGCACGGCGCAAACCTGCGTGATCCTGTGAAAGGTTTTGGCCAGCAGGATATGCATGTTGATGTGCCCAAAAAATTCAAAGATGATTGGTGGGTGGTAAATTCAATGATTATGTTAGATGATATGACATTGGACAATGGCCCGACTCGTGTTGTGCCCAGTTCTCATCTCTGGGCGCCCATCAATGTACCTCATGTAAATGTTGGCGATTGGCAACCTGAACCATTATCGCCAGACGATGCGGCGCGCGTGCCAAAGGATTTGAGTGCACCTTATCCTGGTGAGGTACTCATACAAGCTCCAGCTGGCTCTGCCATCATCTGCAATTCCTCAATGTGGCATTCGGGCACCACCAAAAAAGGCGATGCCCATCGGCGCATGCTGCACCTCACCTACACCCGCCGTGACCTACCACAACAATTGCTGCAACTCGATTATTTGACACCAGAACTTTATAACCGCATGGGGCCTGAACAACGTTATCTCATGGAAATCCAGCCGCCAATGGACGGGGACGGAATTAAGCGCCAACCCAAGAAGGACACTAGGGGTTGGTGGAACTAAACCCGTTCAAGTTCCCGATCTCCCCCTCTCGTTTGCGCCTCTGTTGTTGCATCAGCTATTGGGGCAAGTAGAGGGCAAAGGAATTCTATTATGGCGACGATGAAGGATGTTGCAAAGCGAGCGGGTGTAAGCATCGCCACGGTATCAGTTGTGTTGTCGGGCGCTACATTTGTAAGCCCACTCTTGAAGCAACGGGTGGAAACCGCAATTGCTGAATTGGGCTATGCCAGAAACGCAATCGCGCGTTCACTCAAACGCGGCCATTCATCACTGATCGGATTGGTAGTACCAGATATCACCAATCCGTTTTTTACCGCCTTTGTCGATCATGTCCAAAGATCAGCGGCAGAGGCCGGATATAGTGTGCTTCTGGGCCTGACAGACAATGCGGCGAGCCGAGAACAGGAGGTTCTGGGCCTCATGCGTTCACATCAAGCGGCAGGTACAATTTTATGCCCAACCGGAGATGCCACTACCTACGCTGATATTGGCAAAACCATAGGAACTATGAAACTGGTTTTGGCTGATAATGCCCCAGACAATTCGGACGTTGACACTGTGGTCATGGACAATGCACTTGCCGGCGAATTGGCCGCGCGGCATATTCTTTCCCAAGGGCATAAAGCTATCGCCGTTATTGCCGGTCCAAGCTATCAATATGTTGCCAAGCAAAGACATCAGGCGTTTGTCGATATCTTGGCGAAAAAATCAATTACGCTGGATTCATCGATGATCGCGCGCGGAGAGTTTCGCGAACACGATGCACACGCAGCGACCCACCTCATCTTGCGTGCGCCCAAAAAGCCTACGGTTATCTTTGTCGCCAATAATTTGATGCTGATCGGTGTCATGCGCGCGATTGCAGAACTCGCAATGCATGTTCCAGGTGACATATCAGTTGTCAGCATCGATGATTTTGCTTGGGCAGCAGCTTTCCAACCGTCATTAACGGTGATCCGCCAACCAATTGCAGACATGGCAACAAGTGCATTCAACCGTCTGCTTGTCCGCATCAATGGCAACAAAGACGACCTCCGCCGCGAAATATTTACTCCCGAATTGATCATTCGCCAATCGTGTGGCAGGCCAGCAAACGAAGTCAGGTAGCCCCACTCCCTGGCAACACGCTTAGCAATGCGCAGCGCGTACTCAGTGTATGAATAACTCGGCAATGTCTTTCTTCATGACGGATCGGTGGTTCCGACCAACTAAGCAGAGATTCGCAGATTGGCCAACGGATGGTTTTTGCGATTTGTATTCATGTCTGTAATTTCGGTATTGATGGTTTTTTCGAGATGGTCCGGG
>JAYTSN010000194.1:0-1512 GCA_043745625.1 Aestuariivirga sp.
GCCATTGCCACTGATTTTGGTGGCGGAAGTACGCGCGATAATCCGCAAGTGAATTCCATGATCGCCGGGCAAACTGCTTTGGGCCGTGTGGGATTGCCAGATGATATCGGTGCACTGGCCGCGGCCATGCTGACGGACGATTTCCGCTGGGTGAATGGCCAGCGCATTGAGGCTTCTGGTGGGTTTATGTTGTAAATGAGTGTGGACTGGCAGCAATGCTGGCCTAAACTCCTTTGAAAATTACGAAGCAGCCAATGGCGATAACGAAACAGGCGAAGATGCTGTTGAGCAGCCCCTTTTTGCCTACAAGGTGGCTTTGTAACAACGTTCCAACAATGCCACCCACTATGCCACCAGAGATGAAGTTAGTTGCAATGTTCCATTCCACGAGTCCAGACCACGCATAGTTAGCGGACGTGGCTGCGCCGAATATGGTGATGGCCACCAATGATGTGGCGATGGCATTGGTAATGGGCATACCTGTGGCCAGCATCAAGCCAGGCACAATTAAAAATCCGCCACCAATACCAAAGAAGCCAGAGAGCGCACCAACAGCCAGGCCAACAGTCAACAGCCATGGCAACATATGGCTTGCGGTTTTGAAAGTAAGCTTCACATCAGGATCGCCTTCTGAATCGCGGCGCAGCAGCATCACCATGCCCACGACCACCATTAGAATTCCGAATGCGACGAGCAGATCTTGTCCGTCAATTTTTAAGGCGAGAGACGAGCCAGCAAAATTGCCTACCAAACCTACTGCAGAAAATACCAAAACACAGGGCCACTTCACGAGGCCTTGGCGCAACTTGGTGAGCAGATTGGCAAATGCGCTGACGGCCACCGCCACAGCACTCGTGCCAATGGCCGCATGTGCAGAAGGGATGCCCACGATATAAAGCAGCAACGGCACAGCTATGATAGAGCCGCCGCCACCCACTATGCCTAAGATCAATCCGACAATGCTGCCAGATAGAATGGCTGTAAGATTAAACATCAAGCCACAGCTCTATTCCAAGGCATCAGTTTCAAAACACGGGCCATCGCACAGGTGCCGGAAATACCAGAGAACATAAGGCCCGCGCCTACTGCGCCAGACAGGGCGTAAAATGCGGGGTTGAACAGATAGCCAAGTGCAGCGCCTAGTACCACAAAACTACCAGCTACGATTTGAACCTGTCGCATCATTTCAATTGGGGCGCCTGCTTGCTTGTTTACGGCCATGCCAGTCTTCTTCCAGTTCTCAATTCCACCTTCCAAGATGAAGGCTTCTGTCTTGGCCGCCTTCATGAGTATGGGCGCATTCAACTTGGTGCGAGCGCCAGTCTTGCAATAATAGACGAGGGCATCATGGCCTTCGCCAACTTGGGTATCGCAGAGTTTTGAAATAGGCACATTTTTTCCGTTTGGAATGTGTTCGCGGCCATGTTCATCGGCATCACGAATGTCGATCAGAAGCGCCCCTTTCTCGAGGAGCAGCTTTGCATCTTGTGGTGAAATGACGGGTAGGGGCAT
>JAYTSN010000195.1:0-1502 GCA_043745625.1 Aestuariivirga sp.
CGATATGCCTTGTTTCAAAAGCGGCAGATAGCGCAAAAACGACGCGTTGCAAAGATGCACGGCTTAGCTGGATCTCTCGCATGTCCTCGCGAACCTAGGTCGAAAATATGAAGGTCAGTGGTAAGCTGGCCGATCCGAAGACGAAGTTGCAGCTATTTAAGCTTCGGGCCTTTGCGCATTTTCGGCTAGCGCTAACCTTCTATTGACGATAGTTTTGCAGAATGTCTGGACCGCGAAACACCATCGAAATTCACTTGAAGAGTGCTGATCAGCTGTTTAACCTGCTCGATCCATCGCCATTCCGCGAAAGAGACTTGGACGACAAAGCTGAGCGCTACATCGTAAGCAGCGCCCGTGAGCTGAAAGGCAGTGGTTCGTTTCACATTCTCATCACTTTGCCATCTGAAGCCTGCGCTCTGCCATCTGCGCAGCACTTGCCCGAGGCAATTCACAATTACTTCTCCTATGGCGCCAGCCTGTTACGCCAGGATTTGCGTGAGTTGTTGCACAATGGTTCACGTTTTCTAGCGATTGGGTTGGTTGTATTAGCGCTTTGTTTCGCCGCCATCCAAGCTTTGAATTTGCCTGAAAATCCATCCACTCTCCAGCGCCTAACTGAACAAAGCTTGCTCATCATGGGCTGGGTTGCAAATTGGAGGCCCATTGAAATATTTCTTTACGAATGGCTGCCGCTCTATAGGCAGATCAAACTTTACAACCGCATAGCCGCATCAAGTACCGAGCTTAGCCCAGTGCCTCATGGGAATGGCTTAGCAAACTCTCGGCCATTAACCTCAACAGCTTTCCAAAACGCCACATAATCCTTAATCGGCGATGCGGCTTTCAGAGGTTCGCGGTAAACCCATGCGGCACCCGTGTTGGTTTTGCCGTCAACAAGAACATCAAAATATGAGGCCGTGCCTTTCCAATGGCAGGCGCTGGTGTTGTCGCTTGTTTTAAAAAATTTTATGTCGATGGCGTCGGGCGGGAAATAAGCATTGCCCTCAACCTCCATGCAATCATCACTGGCTGCGATAGTTTGACCGTTCCATCTGGCTGTCGTTTTGGGCATGGGCTTGCTCCCAATCTTAAATATCCTACATTCTATCATCAATTTCGGGTCAACGAAATTGTGATCTAGGCCGCGTTTAACTTGAATGCATTTTGGGCCCCGTTGGTGTATGGTACATCCATAACAGTTGATAGGATTAAGCTTATGCCAACCCGCCGCAATATTATAACACTCGCCGCAGTCGGCATCGCCATGCCAACGGCATTTGTACGCGCTGCTGTTACCGAGTTTACAATGGAAGCCTTCAAAGCCGCGCAAAAGGCCGGAAAGCCGATCCTTGTCGATGTCTGGGCCTCATGGTGCCCCACATGCAAGGCACAAGGGCCGATTTTAAAAAGCTTGCTGGCTGACCCGAAGAACAAAGACATGGTGATGTTTCGTGTGAACTTCGATACGCAAACTGATGTTTTAAAAGCGTTTAATGTTCAAT
>JAYTSN010000196.1:0-4552 GCA_043745625.1 Aestuariivirga sp.
ACGGAAAATGCCTTCACGTTGCATTTTCTTCTTCAGAACTTTCAAAGCCTGATCAACATTGTTGTCACGAACGATAACTTGCAAGCGAACCTCGAACTATAAAAAGGGTTAATTCATTTAAAAAGGCCCAGCTTAAGGGCCTTCATTGCGCAAGTCCCTACCACAGGCAATCACCCCTGTCGAGGGGTTATCCGGTTATAGTGCCCCATTTTCCGTCCCGGCCGGGATTCGGCCTTTCCGTAGAGGTGAAGGCCCAAATTTGGCTCGTTTGCCAGCTTTTCCCATTGGGCCGCGTCATCACCCAGCAGATTGGTCATAACCACGTCAGAATGCCGGAATGTGGCCCCTAAAGGCCAGCCCGCGACGGCTCTCACATGCTGCTCAAACTGCGAAACCACGCAAGCATCTTGCGTCCAATGGCCGGAGTTATGCACGCGGGGCGCTATTTCATTCACATAGAGCGAATGCGCACCCACAAAAAACTCAACCCCCATCACGCCCACATAATCCAATGTATCGGCCATCCGCTGCGCCAGATAGACAGCTTCAATTGCCAATTCGATCTCAAGCCCAGCAGGAACCGTTGAAGTATAGAGAATATGATTACGGTGAACATTTTCTGTGGGTTCATAAGCCGCAAAACTGCCATCTACCCCCCGCGCACAGATGACAGAGATTTCTTTGTCAAAATTCACAAAACTTTCGAGAATCGCTGGTGCATTCTTCATCGCAGCCCATGCAGTCTCAATATCATCAGTGCTCAGCAGTTTGGCCTGTCCTTTGCCATCATAGCCCATGCGCACGGTTTTTAAGATTGCCGGAAGTCCAACCTCCTTCACGGCCTCGCGCAATTCTTCAACTGAATTTATAGCCGCAAACGAAGCTGTCATCGCGCCCAAATCACGCGCCAGATGTTTTTCGTTCAAACGGTCTTGCGCCACACGCAATGCTTTGGATCCCGGCCGCACAGGTTTTAATTTTTCCAGAAATTCAACTGCTGCAACTGGAACATTCTCAAACTCATAAGTCACCACATCAACTTCGGCGGCAAACTCCAACAAAGCAGATTCGTCCGTGTACTGCGCAACCATATGCGATGCCGAAACATGAAACGCCGGGCTATCGGTCTCAGGAGCAAATATATGGCACTTCAAACCAAGAGGTGCTGCGGCCAGCGCCAACATACGAGCAAGTTGCCCGCCCCCTAAAACACCGATCACAGAACCGGGCGGCAAAGCGCTCATGCTTCATCCTTAGGTGCTGTTGCAACAGACGACGTTTGCTTATCGGCCCACGCCTCAAGCCGCTTGCACAAAGCCTCGTCTTGCAATGCCAAAACTCGCGCCGCCAGCAAAGCCGCATTAATAGCGCCAGCCTTGCCAATGGCGAGAGTGCCAACAGGAATCCCGCCCGGCATTTGCACGATGGAAAGCAACGAGTCTTGGCCCGACAAAGCTTTCGATTCCACTGGAACACCAAACACCGGCAAAGTTGTAAGTGATGCCGTCATGCCTGGCAGATGCGCGGCCCCGCCAGCGCCTGCTATAATCACTTTGAAGCCAGCGGCTTTGGCACCCTTGGCAAATTCATACATGCGTTCAGGCGTGCGGTGTGCGGATACTATTTTAGATTCATGAGCAACACCAAGCACATCCAAAATATCAGCCGCATGTTTCATCGTAGCCCAGTCAGACTGACTGCCCATAATAATAGCGACGCTGGGTTTCACTTCAAATTCCTCTAGGCAATAATATCGGGGATCAACATATTTTCAATCTGCGCAATTTTGTCCTTAATGCCCAATTTCATCTTTTTCAATCGCTGCAATTGCAGTGGATCAGCTTTGCCTGAGGCCTCAAATGCAGCAATTGCCTCATCCAAATCCCGATGCTCTTGATAAAATTGGTGCAGTTTTGATCGCAGTTGAACTTCTTGCAGCGTATCCATGAACGTGTTCGTTAACCTTTGACCAAAAGCAAAAATATATTTTTCAACTATGCGCTTGTGAAGCATTCGACAAGCCCCCATTTTTATGTCATCTTACTGTTGCAAACACGTGTCGTGATTTGCGCGTAGGTTCCCAACCCTTTTAAGCGGAGAATGGAATGAGCCTGAAAAGCCACTTAGATGAACTCATTGTTAAACATCAAGCTTTGGAAAAAGAGCTGAAAGACGCTGCTGCCCATCCGGCTACGACGGATTCGCAGCTTGCTGAAATCAAGCGTCGAAAGCTTAAGTTCAAAGACGAAATTACCCGTATTGAGCGGGAAGTAAAGATTGCTGCTTAAACGCTTGATCTGGGTTCAATAAGATCCCAGAGATTGCCGTATAAGTCTGCAAAAACCGCCACAGTGCCGTAGGGTTCGTGGCGCGGGGGTTCCTTAAATTCAACGCCAGCCGCAATCATGCGCGCATGGTCTTGGACGAAATTTTCTGTATTCAAAAAGAAAGCCACGCGCCCACCTGCCGCTTTTCCGGTAGCTTCAATTTGCGCTTGCCCAACGGCCTGCGCGAGCAGCAATCGAACATCATTTGCATGAGGCGCAACCAAAACCCAACGCTTTCCGTTGCCCATGTTACTGTCTTCAATCAGCGAAAATCCGAGAACGCTCTCAAACCAAGCAATCGCTTCGTCATAATCACGAACCAGAAATGTAACGGCTGACAATTTACTCATCGCGCTCAAGCGTCATGAGTTCGGGGTTGAAGCGCTTTATTGATTCTTGTTGGTGAAGGAACCTTGCAACGAGCCCAGCACCCCACCAGCATAACAAAGCAAGGCCAAACGCCGCGCAGCCATCAACAGCATAGTGCCATCCCAGATAGATAGAGGCCAAAAATATAATGACTGCGATGAGAAAATCAACGCCCAACCCAAACCCCGCAATCAACAAAAGCGGTCTGCGTCCGTAAGCATCCGAAAGATTTCCAAGCATTGGCCCGAACAAAAACTGTGTAGCTGAAAAAGCAAAAAACATCCAGCCGCCAATAAATGCAGCCGCAGCAAGATCAACTTTAGAAACCTGCTGAATAATCGCAGGCTGAACTGGAATAATCATGCCAAAACCCACCATGTCTAACAGCACGGTGATGAAAACAAAGCTCACGGCATATTTGCTGGTGGGTGATGCGGTCATGTGTTTCTCGTTAGGCTTGGATAGTTACTAACTACGACAAAGCTGCTAAGCTAAGCAAATGGCATTCAAAGATAAACATGTTCTGATCACAGGTGCAGGCCGCGGCCTTGGTGCGGCTTTTGCTGTGGTGTTGGCTGATCTGGGCGCGAGCCTCACACTGACGGCCCGCAACACCGAGAATGTAAAAGCCTTAGCAGAGTCTATTCGGTTGCGAACAGGCCAATCCCCCGCCACCTTCAAAATCGATTTGGCCGATGCGGGAGACGTAACCCAACTCGCCAAAAAATTCCGCGATGATGGGCGCCCATTGGATATCTTGATCAATAATGCCGCCACATGGTTGCCAGGTTCGATGACCGATCATGACGCCTATGCAATTTCTAATACCATCGCCAGCAATGTCACAGGCACTCTGCTGCTCACGCGAGGCCTTCTGCCCTTGCTCGAACATTCAGGCGCTGGCGACATTATGAACATCGTCTCCGTCAGCGGCATGGTCAACGTGCCCCTCCAAGGCGCATCGGTTGCCTACATCGCGTCCAAACACGCACAGACCGGAATGACCGACGCGCTGCGCCAAGAACTGCGTGGACGGCCAGTGCGCGTCAACGCTCTCTACCCCACTTTCATAAAAGACATTTCGCCACTTAATGAAACGGATTGGAACGCAACACCAGGCCCAGACTCGTGGATCACCAATCGTGACGTTGTTGAAACAGCTCTGTTCGCCCTAAGTCGCCCACGTCATTTAACGCTTGCTAACATTGTGCTCGAATCCGACACGGGCAATTTCCACACACACTAGGAGCTAAAATTGAATCTTAAAAACCGTATTGCCATTATTACCGGTGCATCAAGGGGCATTGGCCTCGCTATTGCTGAGCGCTTCATCACCGATGCCGCAACTGTGGTAATGACAGACGTACTTGATGAGCAAGGCCAAGCAGAAGCCAAACGCATCGGTGCAACTTATTTGCATTGCGACGTTTCAAAAGCCGCAGACGTAAATTCAGTCGTCGCCGCAACAGTCAAGCAACATGGCGCTATTGATATCCTTGTGAACAATGCAGGCATCTCTATCGCCGGAGATTTCCTCGAAATCACCGAAGAACAGTTTGACACGGTCATCGGCGTAAATCTCAAAGGCTCGTTCTTGATGTTGCAATCTTGTGCCAAGGAAATGGTCAAGCAAATCTCCGCTGGCCGCAAACCGGGCACAATTGTCAACATGTCATCCGTGAACGACACATTGGCTATCCCCGCTATCGCACCCTACACAATGTCTAAAGGCGGTGTGCGCCAACTCACAAAAGTTGCAGCATTGGCATTGGCCCCTCATGGCATCCGGGTGAACGCGATAGGCCCCGGCTCAATCATGACCGATATGTTGAAATCAGTAGCCACCGACAAAGCCG
>JAYTSN010000197.1:0-4552 GCA_043745625.1 Aestuariivirga sp.
AAAAATTGCGCAAGCTTGATTAGTATTTGGTTCACTCTCGTATCTGTTAATACTAGATTAACGCCATTTTATTTGGCTGAATGCAATCACCCACACGGATCAGGTTTGGGCGATTACAACGGCAGAAACCTTGAGAGAATCAAAAATGTTCAACAGCATCATCAACGCACTCAAAGCCACATCACATGACGATCAAGTCGCGGCACAAGCGAGAAATGCTTTGGCCGAGCGCATGGATCACATGATGCGAGTAGAGAACTTAGCGGCACGTATCATCAAATTGGAAGTCAAAACGCCTGTATTGGTTAAAGAACCACGATCAATTTTGCTTAAGAAAAACTCTTCATTGCGCCGCGCATTCGCCGCATAATATTTAGCTTAATAAAACCAACTACAGCACATCTCTAAAATCGACTTGCGCGAATTAACGTTCGGGCAAGTTGCATTGGTCTAAAACTACGTCAATGCCGGGGGGCAGTAGCGATAGGATTGATATGATGCGTGGAAAACTTTTTCTTGAAACCGCTAAAGACCATGAACGAGAAGTCTTATTGCGCCGGCTTGCAATTGCTTTGAGTCCAAAATCACGTGGCGACCAAAACTCAAACTCCGAGCAGTCGCTCCAGACAAAATCCACATCACAAGAATAGGATTTGTGAATCTTTTGCGGTTTCGTTAAACGGCAGGCATGATGAAACATGCAGCCAGCGAACCCGCCATTACCCCTGAGATCGTAGCCAGCCATGGCCTTAAACCCGATGAGTATGATCGGTTTTTGAAGCTTTTAGGACGCGTGCCGACCATGACCGAACTTGGCATTTGTTCTGCCATGTGGAACGAACATTGTTCTTATAAATCATCCAAAAAATGGCTGAAAACCTTGCCAACCACGGGCCCACGTGTGATCCAAGGGCCTGGCGAAAATGCAGGGGTTATTGATATTGGTGATGGCCAAGCCATCGTTTTCAAGATGGAAAGCCATAACCATCCCTCTTTCATTGAGCCTTACCAAGGCTCGGCCACGGGTGTGGGTGGCATTTTGCGCGACGTGTTTACGATGGGTGCGCGTCCAATTGCAGCGCTGAATGCTCTTCGCTTTGGCGAACCATCGCATCCTAAGACCCGGCATTTGGTTTCGGGCGTTGTGGCCGGTGTTGGCGGATATGGCAATTCGTTCGGTGTGCCCACGCTGGGTGGCGAAGTAAATTTTCACAAAAGTTATAATGGCAATATTTTGGTCAACGCTATGGCGGTTGGTCTTGCTGATGCCGATAAGATTTTTTATTCCAAGGCCGAAGGCGTGGGCCTGCCGGTGGTTTATCTAGGTGCCAAAACTGGCCGAGACGGCATTCACGGTGCGACGATGGCTTCGGCTTCATTCGAGGCTGATGCTGAAGAAAAGCGTCCAACGGTTCAAGTTGGTGATCCATTCACTGAAAAATGTTTGCTGGAAGCTTGCCTGGAGTTGATGGCCTCAGGCGCTGTGATTGCCATTCAAGATATGGGCGCTGCGGGTCTTACATCGTCAGCGGTTGAAATGGGGGCAAAGGGCAATCTGGGAATTGAGCTTGATCTCGACAAAGTGCCATGCCGCGAAGAAGGCATGAGCGCCTATGAAATGATGCTGAGCGAATCCCAAGAGCGCATGCTGATGGTGTTGCGGCCCGAAATGGAAAAAGATGCGCAAGCGATTTTCGTGAAATGGGGATTGGACTTTGCTATTATCGGCAAGACAACCAACACCTTACGCTTTGTTATTAAACATCAAGGTGAAGTGAAAGCCGATTTGCCGATCAAAGAAATGGGCGATAATGCGCCTGAATATGACAGGCCCTGGGTTGAGCCTAAGAAGCTGCCAACGATCACAGCTTCGACAATCCCAGCCCCCACCGATTTGAAAGCCGCCATTTTCAAAATTATTGGCTCGCCCGATATGTGTTCGAGGCGCTGGGTGTGGGAACAGTATGACACGCTGATCGGCTCAAACTCTGCACAGTTGCCCGGTGGCGATGCTGGCGTGGTGCGCATTCAGGGCCAAAAGGCCATTGCGGTTTCATCTGACGTCACGCCGCGTTATGTTTATGCCGATCCGTTTGAAGGCGGCAAACAAGCCGTGGCTGAAAGCTGGCGCAACTTGACTTGTGTGGGCGCAGAGCCGATTGCTTTCACCGATAATTTGAACTTCGGTAACCCCGAACGGCCCGAGATTATGGGCCAACTGGTGTTTGCTATTAAAGGCATTGGCGAAGCGGCGCGCGCACTGGATTTCCCTGTCGTGTCAGGCAACGTATCACTTTATAACGAGACTATGGGTCAAGGCATTCTGCCAACACCGACAATTGGTGGTGTGGGCCTTCTGCGCGACTTATCGAAGATGGCCACGATCAAATTCAAAAACGATGGTGATGTGATTTTGCTGGTGGGTGGCCATGGGAGCCACATGGGGCAATCAATCTATTTGCGCGAAATCGAAGGCCGCGAAGAAGGTGCGCCCCCGCCTGTGGATTTGGCGAAGGAACGGGGGAATGGTGACTTTGTAAGGGGGCTGATTAACGCATCACAACTCACCGCTGTGCACGATATTTCAGATGGCGGTTTACTTGTGGCCGTTATCGAAATGGCATTGCCAACTGGCTTTGGAGCGAACCTCGACAAACTCGACCACATCCAAATGTTCGCCGAAGATCAATCGCGCTATGTGGTGACTTGTTCCGCTGCCGATGCGAACAGGATCATCGCCAGCGGACACGCTATTCAAATCGGAACGGTGACAACTGAACCCACACTTAAAATCGGTGAAACCGATTTGGTATCCATGGCAATAATCCGAGAAGCCCATGAAGGCTGGTTCCCGAAATATATGGCAGGCTAAGAAAGAGCACTCATCCGGCCTTCGGCCACCTTCTCCCATTCCGCTGCGCGAAACGGGCGAAGGCTATAATCTCCAGTGCCTTCGCCCGTTTGCGCCTTCGCAAATGGGAGAAGGTCCCGAAGGGGGATGAGGGCTCTTTGGCCACAAACTCAAATCTCAAACAGTTCGACTCCCAGCGGACACCCCTCACCCTCCCATTGCAAGTGCAATGGGCCCCAACCCTCTTCCCAACTGCGTTGCGGAGAGAGGGAAAGAACGCGTTAACTCAGAGCAAAGGTGGAACGAAATTGCCTTATGACGCGTTAGGCTCTGACAGCACAGATTGCTGTCCTGATTTTATCGCTGGGTCAAAGATTTTTTGATTTGGCCAAATTGCCATAAAGGATTTGATATGAACAAGAAATTTTTTGCCGCAAGCCTATTGGGCTTGTCGTTGGTGCTTGCAGCCGGAACCGCCGAGGCAAGAACCAGCGGTGTAAAGTTAGGCGTTTTGAACTGCGATATAGCACCTGGCGTAGGTTTGCTCATTGGTTCATCGAAAAACGTGAACTGCACATTCAGAAATCGTACTGGTCGAACTGAGCACTACCATGGCAGCATCGGCAAAATTGGCTTGGATCTTGGCGTTACAGGCAGGGGCCGCGTGGCTTGGTTGGTCTTTGCACCGGGCAATGTAGGCCGCAGTGCGCTTTCGGGCACATATGTTGGCGCGTCAGCACAGGCAAGTGTGATCGTGGGCCTCGGTGCCAATGTTTTGGTCGGTGGATTTAAGAACAACATCAATCTTCAACCGATCAGTGTGCAAGGCCAGACCGGCCTTAATATTGCTATTGGCGTGGCGAGTTTGACTTTGAGAGCTGGTTAATTGCCTCCGCATAACGAAATACCGCCCACGCAACGAACTGCGTGGGTTTTTTTATGTCAATTTGTTAGCGTTGAAGATGGTCACAACAGTTGCTACATGTACCGTTAACTTAAGGAATAGTAATATGGCCATGACTGCTGCAGATATTGAAAACTTTATAAAAGAAGGCATCCCCGGGTCAGTGGTGCAAATCCAAGACTTGGCAGGCGACGGCAATCATTATTCAGCCAACGTCATCGCCGCCGCCTTCAAAGGCAAAAACCGCGTGCAGCAACATCAAATGGTCTACGCCGCCCTCAAAGGCCGAATGGGCGGCGAGCTGCATGCGCTGGCATTGCAGACCAGTGTGCCGGAAGAGTGATGGTACAAATTTTTGGAGCATTGGCGCTCATCGCCTTAATTGCTGTACCATTTTGGTTTTCGCGGCGCAAAAAAATGAACCGGGTTGAAGATTGGAGCAATGACCGTGAACCAGATTCTAACGTCACTAATATTGACACAAATACAACAATTAGCGGCGATGGAGGACACCATTGATCCCCACCCTCCTCGTCCTTGGCGCACTCGCACTGATCATTTTGCCATTTATCGTTTCTCGGCGTATTGTGGCAAATGCAAAAAAACAAATTGAATCTGAAAGGCAAAAAAATGACCGACATTAAAACTCAAATCGACACCACCGTAAAAACCAATGACGTTGTTCTTTTCATGAAGGGCAATGCCGATATGCCGCAATGTGGCTTTTCGGGGCGTTCGGTGCAAATCCTCACGCAGCTTGGCGTGACGTTCAAAGATGTGAACGTGTTGGCTAATGA
>JAYTSN010000198.1:0-4551 GCA_043745625.1 Aestuariivirga sp.
CGTCAAAGCGCCGGTCACTGAACCTGCAAACTACCGTGCCAAAAACCACTTCGGCAAATGGCTGAAATCGCGCGGCATCATCGGCTTGTCGGGCATTGATACGCGCGAACTTACAAATCTGATCCGCGAAAAGGGTATGCCCAATGGCGTGATCGCCCATAACGCCAAAGGCAAATTCGACATCAAGAAACTCACCGCCATGGCACGCGCTTGGGGCGGCCTTGAAGGGCTTGATCTGGCCAAAGATGTATCGCTGACCCAACGCATGAATTGGGACGAGAAGCTGTGGGATTGGGAAGCCGGATATACGCACGGCGAAGGCAAGTTTAACGTTGTGGCGATCGACTATGGCATGAAGCGCAATATTCTGCGCTGTCTCACGTCGGCAGGCTGCAAAGTCACAGTCGTTCCCGCCACCGCCAAGGCCGCCGATATTTTGGCCATGAAGCCCGATGGCATATTCCTGTCCAACGGCCCAGGCGATCCTGCGGCCACAGGCAAATATGCCGTGGCTGAAATCAAGGCGCTGGTCGATTCCGGCAAACCCGTCTTCGGCATTTGCTTGGGCCATCAAATGTTGGCTTTGGCCCTCGGCGGTAAAACCCTAAAAATGCACCAAGGCCACCACGGCGCCAATCATCCGGTGAAAGATTATACGACGAACAAGGTGGAGATCGTGAGCATGAACCACGGCTTTGCGGTTGATCGTGAGAGCTTGCCCGCAGGTGTGGTCGAAACCCATGTGAGTTTGTTTGATGGTTCGAATTGCGGGATCGCATTAGAGGGGAAGCCAGTGTTCTCAGTGCAGCATCATCCGGAGGCTAGCCCTGGGCCGCAAGATTCGCATTATTTGTTCAAGCGGTTTGTGAGGTTGATGGAGGAAGTTTGACGGTCACACACTTACGAGACAGATATGGTTTTTGATTAGAACTGAGATTGTTATTCGACAGACTATTCAATGAAATCTATTGTAAGTTTCCGGAAACTTTAGAGCCACCCATTTAACATATGCTGAACGGTCGTCTCGACTAACTTTGTGCATCTTGGCCCACGTTGAAAAGGCGTAACTAGCATCAAATGAATCTGTAAATCCATGGTTGCTATAGTTGGATTCAACTTCGCTTTGCAAAAGGTAGCTAAGTTGTTCTTCTGTTTGACAGTAAGTGAGAGTTCTAAAACTTGAAAACGATCGTATTTTGTTTCTTGAGTTGTACGGAAGGCGACCCAGAAGCAAGAATATGATCTTGAACAAAGAAACAATCAGTGCGGAATGAATTGCGTCTTTTCGTTTTGCTGCTTTCACCGAAGACATTGCTTGTGCAATCGTTTCTTCGAGCGCCCGCTTATGGCTAGGGTCGACGTATCCGATGCATCTAAAAATCGAACGTTGGATTATATCCAGTGTTTCCAAATAAAAACTTTGCCAACTCTTGATATCCGTCCAATTTACGCTGCCGTAGTATTTGTCGTCGGATATGCTTCTTGCAAACATTTCCAACCGCATATCGTTGCCGTGTAAGAACTCCATTTGCTCGTCCGGAAGTTTTTTCAAAATTGATCCTTTGCTATTTTGAAGTTACGGTATCACCCCACAAAACTCACCCCGCCTTCGCACTTAATTCAATCCCCAACGCCTTCATCACCGCCGATGTAGACTTCAGCGTGGGGTTTCCGTTTTCGCTGAATGATCTGTAAAGCTGCTCGCGCGACAGGCCTGTTTGGCCCGCAATCTCTGCCATGCCCTTGGCGCGCGCCACCACGCCCAAGCACTTGGCAACATAGCCCACATCGCCCGTGGCGAAAGCGTCGGACATAAAATAGACGATCTCGTTATCATCCACCAGCGCCGCAGCGGGATCATAAGTCGTCAGTTTCTCAGCCATTAAATTTCTTCCCTATACGTGACGAGGACGCTTTCCACGTTTTTCATTATCCCACGATCTAAACCACAGATTGACAATATCATACATGTATATCATATTATACACGTGATCACCGTCGAGAAAACCGACATATTCTTGGATTGGCTCCGGTCTTTGCGCGATGTGCGGGCCATGGTGCGTATTCAAATTCGGATTGATCGTTTGGCGCTTGGCAACGCCGGCGATGTCAATTCGGTCGGTGAAGGTGTGAGTGAATTGCGTGTGGATTATGGGCCGGGATACCGGGTCTATTATGCGCAACGTGGCAAGGTTTTGGTTGTGTTGCTGTGTGGAGGCGACAAGCGCACGCAGAGTTCAGATGTTAAAATGGCCAAAAAATTGGCGAAGGAGTTTAGACATGGCACTTAAGACAACAGCTTGGGATTCAGCTGAATTGCTGGACAGTCCAGAGGCGATTGCTGCTTATATTGAGGCCGCGTTTGAAGATGGTGACCCTTCATTGATCACCCAGGCGCTTGGCGTGGTTGCGCGGGCGCGCGGCATGTCGCAATTGGCCAAAGATGCAGGCCTCAGCCGTGATGCCATGTATAAGGCGTTTCAACCTGATGGTAATCCGACGCTGCAAACATTGACCAGTGTGATGAAAGCGCTTGGCATGAAATTATCTGCACATGCGGACTCAACGCCGCGAGTCTGATTTTGATCCTGCGCATTCAACCCACCAATTCATAAACCTACTCCCCCGCCTTCTTATCCCACTCATCCTGAAACCACGCGAACCATTTCTCGCGGTCTGCTTGCGTATGATTGGGGTTCATCATTTTGTCGCGCATCGGCTTGTGGGCATCGTCGGTGGAGTTTGCAACATGCTTGCCGCATTGGCTGGCCACATCCATCGGAGTGTCGCCCGAAAATTCCATGTCGCAGCCGCTCGCGTCATTCATGATTTCTTTGCAGGTAAATGTTTTCATGGTTCTTGACCTTTCAAATTTGATGCCTTCAGCCACCGCATTATAGGGCGGCGGAACACAAAGTCAAAAATATTCAACTAAATGGTTGACAATTAATTCTACCTAACATATATTCAACTTTATGGTTGAACATCACACATCGCAACTCGATTCCATCTTTCACGCCTTAGGCGATGCCACGCGGCGAGGTATGCTGGCGCGGCTGGCCAAGGGCGAACAGACGGTTTCGCAATTGGCGGAACCTTTCGATATGTCTCTGGCTGCCGCATCCAAACACATCAAGGCGTTAGAGGCCGCCGGTCTGGTCAAGCGTGATGTGCAAGGCCGTGTTCATGTGTGTCGTCTTAATGCTGGCCCTCTGGCCAATGCCCATCAATGGTTAGCTTATTATGAAATTTTCTGGACGAACCGTCTGGATGCCCTTGAGGAATTACTCAAGGCCGAAGACGTCAAAAAATCAAAAACCAAACCAAAGTCAGGAGTAAAAAAATGAGCATCACCGCAGAACAAGATTTCGGCACTCTCGTTGCGCCGCGTACATTACAAATGAAGCGTCTGTTGCCTGGTCCCATCGAGCGCATCTGGGATTATTTGACGAAAAGCGATCTCCGCCGCCAGTGGTTGGCCTCTGGTGACATGGAGTTGAAAGCGGGCGCACCCATTGAACTTGTGTGGCATCATGACGAGACGACGACGCCGCCTGGCCAAAGGCCTGAATCCATGTCCTCAGCAGAATCGCGGCTGCCGTCGCGCGTCACCGTCTGTGAACCGCCGCACAAACTTGGCTTTATGTTCTGGAGTGATACAGAAGTGATCTTCGAATTGAAGACTGCCGGCAACAAGGTTCTTCTGACACTCACGCATAAAGACTTGCCAAACCGCGGCATGATGGTTGGCGTCAGCACAGGCTGGCACACCCACCTTGACGTGCTGGCAGCCCGTGCTTCTGGCACAAAGATCGAATATTTCTGGGATCATTGGCGCGATTACAAAGATGCATATGAAAAGCGCCTTCCGATTGATGTGTGAGGCAGTGCAACGCGGACTGTTTGATTCTAGGTTCTTCAAATTATAGTTGAGACTTAGCTATTTCCACCCCCCCCAAGCTGCGTCCAGCCGGGGGCTTATGGCGGCCCCATATCGCCCGAGGGGAAAAATATTTACAATGTCAAACAGCGGGGTTCTTGCGAACCGAAGAAAACTACATATAGTCCTAATCAAAGAACAAAGCAAGAACTATTTTCAGAAAACGGGAATTTATTTTCTGGTCTTGCCTAAACCCCAGATATCGGCCATAGACCCGCCATCTTGAAGTTCCCGCTGGGGGCTGAACGGAAGGGGTGGGGCAACTCACCTAGGGCTTCACAACCCGGCTTCCCGTGTCTCCGCTCATCTTGACCGGTCTTTCGAACCTTAACTCCAGGTTTGTTTGAGGCTCTGCGCTGGTGCTCATAAGATAAACGAAACAGAGAAAGGTTAAACCCACATGGGTCTTTATGAACACACATTCCTGGTGCGCCAGGATGCGACACAGGCGCAGGTTGATGCGCTTTTGGAGCAATTTACGGGCGTTCTCGTCGCTGGCGGTGCCAAGGTTGAGCGCGTTGAAAGCTGGGGCATCAAGTCTCTCACTTTCCGCATGAAGAAAAATCGCAAAGCGTTTTTCACATTCCTGCATATTTCTGGCCCACATTCGG
>JAYTSN010000199.1:0-4551 GCA_043745625.1 Aestuariivirga sp.
CCCATCCCGAACTCGGCCGTAAATCACCCCAGCGCCAATGGTACTTCGTCTTAAGACGCGGAAGAGTAGGTCGCTGCCAGGCCTGCGAAAGACAGATATATCCGGTTTGATTTCAAATCGCACTTACCCTTCATTACGAAAATTCAGACGCAAAACCCGCCGATCCAGAAATGGACGGCGGGTTTTGCTGTTTTAAGACACATGAATATGGCTAAAGCTTGATGATCGTTCGTTTTTTGTCACATTAAACCCATTCGCTCGTGTGAGTTAAAACTTGACACGACTCTGGCTATTTATTAGTTCATTGCCATGTTCAGGTATTCTGGTGCAGCCGTTATACGATTAGTTGGTGCAATTCTTATTGCGATTTCCATCATTGCAGCACCTGTTTATGCTGGGCCAACGCGTATGTCTGAGGGCCATTCAGCTCCTCCAAGTTTATCTAAGAGCGCTGGTTTAGACTTAACTAAATTGGTAACATTGTCGAAGTGCAAAAATGGCGAGAAGCACTCTCACACGGCATGTCAAACATCCTGTTGCGACGTTGGTTGTTCTTCAATGCTTGGTCTTTTAGAGGCTGATCAGCAAAACTTTATTATAGCCATTTCCTCCCATGAACTGATTGGTGAACGAGAACTGTCTTCTTTGTCTACCTTTGGCCTCACACGCCCTCCGCGGAACTGATTCAAGACTCGAAATCCGCCTTTATGCAAGTTCTCTTGCTTTAACATTCACACACCCAAATTATTCGGAATAGTCATGAAAATCGTCTACTTATTTGCTGTTGCGCCCATGCTTCTGGCTGGCTGCACTTCAGCTGATCCGTTGCCCGAAGTTGTCGCAATTAGGTCGCCGCTGAAAGCCTCTGCCAAAGTTCCGACAACACATTTTCACCAAGCTGTGAAGGGCTATGTGCACCGTGTTCCTGTTGCGCCTGATCCGTGGATCCAGGGCACAGCCCCGCCGGCGGGACAAACCGGAGCAGACCAGCTTCCAACACCAGGTAAAACGCCATGATTTCTATTGTGAAAAATGCAATTTTTTTAGCAGTCACATCTGGCGTACTTGCGGGTTGTGCTTCGAATCCACGATTGACGATGCTGGAGAACTCTACGAACGGTCTCGAAGGTGTCTCTTCACATTCTGTTGCAGCTATCAACAAGCGGCCCATTTGGATCCAATCTCAAGATGAAGCCCAAAGGGCAGTCCAACAAACACAGGCTTTTCTTAGCAGCAAAGTTGTGACTGCTGATATTGCTGTTCGTGTTGCACTACTCAACAATAAGGGTTTGCAGGTTGATCTTGCTGAAGTCGGTATTTCATCTGCCGAGATGTGGCAACAAACTAAACTCATCAACCCTGTTCTCTCTGTTGGCTACAGTGTGAGCCCGGTTGAAAGTCTTTTTACATCTACAATTACGGGGAATATCCTTGCGCTTATTACACGGGAAAAACGTGTTAACATAGCGGAGGCCCAATTTAGGGTGGCGCAACACCGAGCAGCAAATTCACTGTTGAAACTGGCCTTCGAAACAGAAAAGGCTTGGATCAGCACAGTTGCATCCAAAGAATCTGAGACATATCTGGTGCAGGCTCAAACTGCGGCTGACGCCACATCTGATTTGGCAAAGGAGTTGGGGCGTACTGGTGCATTCAGCAAAGCTTCGCAAGCCCGAGAGCACGCCGTGTATGCTGAAATAACGGGACAGCTGGCCACGGCGAGAATCGATGCGCAGTCAAATCGAGAAGCGCTCAATCGATTAATGGGCGTTTGGGGCAATGATATTAACTATAAGCTGCCTTCAACACTTCCAAAACTTCCTGCCAAATCGATTGTGAAAACTGCAATAGAGCGGGAGGCTTTGCAAAATCGCGTTGACCTTCAGATTGCAAAATATGAATTGGAGGCAATCGCGCGCACCTACAAGCTTACAAATGCGACGCGATATGTCACCGACCTTGGACTTCTGGCAGGTATTGAGTTTGCAAAGCCGACAAGCGATGGGTCTGTTGTTGTAGCCAAGAAATTGGAACTGGATATTTCAATTCCAATTTTTGACTCGGGCGATGCGCGGTTGCGCAAATCAGAGTTCATTTATATGCAAGCGGCAAACCGATTGGCTGAAAAAGCCGTAAACATCAGATCCCAAGCACGCGGAGCCTATGACAAGTATAAGGCAACTCATGAACTGGCGCTACATTACCGCGACAAGGTTGTGCCCCTGCGTGACATTATCAAGCAGCAGGTTTTGCTTGAATATAGCGGCATGATCTCGAGCACCTTTGAACTGCTCGCTGATACGCGCGCTTCAGTCGATGCCATGCTGATGTCCGTCAACGCCAAACAGAATTTCTGGATGGCCGAAGTGGATTTGCGATCAGCAATCCAGGGCGGCTTTGGAGCAGATTCTAGTTCTACAATGCCCCTCGCCAGCGGCAGTCAATGATTATGGAGAAATGAACATGTTTAATCGCAGAAGTATACTCGGTGCCGGTGCCGTGCTGGCCAGTGCGGCAGCCTGGAGCAAGACATCCGCGCAATCTTTGCCGGAAGCGGCATTGATGAAATCGCCTGACATGCAGGCGCCGATTTTCCCTACAAGCGGGCCCGACTACCAGCCGGTGGTGACGTTGAATGGTTGGACTTTGCCGCACCGCATGAACAATGGTGTGAAAGAATTCCATTTGGTTGCGGAATATGTCGAGCGTGAGATGGCGCCCGGTATGGTCGCCAATCTTTGGGGTTACAATGGCCAATCACCGGGCCCTACGATTGAAGCCGTTGAAGGTGATCGTGTGCGCATCTTCGTGACGAATAAACTGAAAGAACACACGTCTGTTCATTGGCACGGCATGATTTTGCCATCAGGTATGGATGGAGTGGTAGGGCTGACGCAACCAGGCATTCCTTCTGGCAAAACCTTCGTTTATGAGTTTGATCTCGTGAAGAGCGGTACATTTATGTATCATCCGCATGCTGATGAAATGGTTCAAATGGCCATGGGCATGATGGGGTTCTTTGTCATTCATCCCAAAGATCCGAAGTTCATGCGTGTTGACCGAGACTTTGTATTTTTGCTTAACGCTTATGACATTCAGCCTGGTTCTTACTTGCCAAAGATCATGACGATGACTGACTTTAACTTATGGTCTTGGAATAGCCGCGTGTTCCCCGGCATCAGCCATTTGGTTGTGGGCAAGAACGACAAGGTGCGCGTGCGCGTTGGCAATCTCACCATGACCAATCATCCCATCCACATGCATGGTTATGATTTCAAAGTAACCTGTACTGATGGTGGTTGGGTGCCGCCAGGTGCTGCTTGGCCGGAGGTAAGCATTGACATTCCAGTGGGAGCAATGCGGGCTTACGAGTTTGACGCGAAATATGTGGGTGACTGGGCTATCCATTGTCACAAGTCGCATCACACCATGAATGCCATGGGTCATGACATTCCAACTTTCATAGGCACAGACAAAACCAAGATCACCAAGAAAATTCGTAAGGTGCAACCCGAATACATGCCGATGGGCGAAAGAGGCATGGCCGATATGGGCGAAATGGAAATGCCGATCCCTGAAAATACGCTGCCAATGATGACTGGCTTCGGCCAGTTTGGTGCCATTGAAATGGGTGGCATGTTCTCGGTTGTGAAGGTACGCGAAGGGCTATCTTCAACTGACTACGCCGATCCGGGTTGGTACAAACACCCTGAGGGAACCGTTGCTTATGAATGGACAGGGGATGTGCCTGAGCCGATAAAATCCGGTGATGCCAAGACTTCCCCTCCCATGAAACCAGCAAAGAAAACGGCTGGATAAGCCTAAAAAACAAAAATCTCAGTTATAACACAATTGAGACATTATTCATTCACTATTAAAATATATCTAGATGTTCAACGTGTATAATTCATCACACCCTCAGGAGAATAATATGAAATCATTAACAGCTTTAACTTTTGCGGCGCTCTCGATATTTGCGACATCGGCAATTGCGAGCGGAACCCACGATGGTGGCCATGCGGCAGCTGGAGCAGTTGAAGAATATTCAATCGGCACGAAGGGTGATAAAGCCAAAGCCAAGCGCAACATCAACATTTCACTGCGTGAAACCGACGATGGTGAAATGCTGATTGAGCCAAAAGTTCTGATGTTTCGGAAAGGTGAAACAGTTGCTCTTAATTTCACCAACGTGGGAAAAACAGACCATGAATTCGTAATGGACACCGAAGAAGCCGTCCAGGAACACAAAAAGGTCATGGAAAAGAACCCAGACATGGTTCACGCTGATGACAATACGATGCGTCTTGCGCCGGGTGAAAAAGGCCAAATCGTCTGGACTTTTTCCAAAGACGGCAATTTCACCTTCGCGTGTCTAATTCCCGGTCACTACGAGGCTGGTATGCACGGCATAATCAAGATTTCCAAATAAACGAGATTCGAGGCAACAACTCTAAATCTTACAACCAACCCAAAAAGGAAGTATTATGAAAACCAAACTTTTTACCGCCGCTACAATTATTGCCCTTGCAATGGCTGTTCCAGCAATGGCTA
>JAYTSN010000200.1:0-12757 GCA_043745625.1 Aestuariivirga sp.
TCGCGTGAATATGGAACTGACGTGGATTTGGATGCCGTGATCCGTGAAGGCCGCAAGCCGAATTTAGGGATTGATCTCTGATTTTTCTCGACACGAATGTGCTGTCGGAACTTGTGAAGCCGCAACCCGACCCCAAAGTGATTGCGTGGCTGACTAGCCATGATTTATCGCTCGCACTTTCCACAATTGTGCTGGCTGAAATTACTTATGGTATTGAGAAAATTCGGCCTGATGAACGGGCACGTAGGCTTGAGGGTTTTCCTGCCGAATTTCAACGGCGGTATGTTGGTAGGCTCTATAGCTATGATCAAGAGTGCGCCTTGCTTTATGGTGTGCTGATGGGACATTCACGCAGGCAGGGCCGCATTCTTTCAACAGCAGATGGCATGATTGCCGCCACCACCTTGCGCCATCAAGGGGAGTTGGCCACCCGCAATGTTGACGATTTTGTGTTGCCAAATCTGATAGTCCATAATCCATGGACGGATTAAGGGGACGAGACTGTTGAAAGAGGCCCTCATCTATCCCATCTCACTGAGGTTCGACGGGCCCCTTTCTTCCCCCGTAAGCGGTGGAAGACGTAGAGTAGAGACATGACTGACTTACCCAAACTCATAGGCACCGACCTCATCGCCGATTTCGTCACGAGGCTTCCGACCAAGCCCGGCGTTTACCGCATGTTTGATGCGGATGGTGATGCCATCTATGTTGGTAAGGCCAAGAACTTGAAGAACCGGGTTTCGAGTTATGCGCGTGGGCAGGGGCATAATAATCGTATTGCATTAATGATAAGCATCACCTGCAATATGGAATTTGTGGTGACGGCTTCTGAGGCTGAAGCGCTGCTGCTTGAAGCTAATCTCATCAAGAAATTGAAGCCGCGCTTCAACGTGATTTTGCGCGATGATAAATCATTTCCATATATCTTGATTGCCATGGATCACAAGGTTGCGCAATTGGCCAAGCACCGTGGTGCGCGAAACCGCGAGGGGAGCTATTATGGGCCGTTTGCATCTGCAGGGTCGGTCTATCATGCAATTAATACTTTACAGAAGGCGTTCCTTCTAAGAACTTGTAATGATAGTGTTTATTCAAATCGCACGCGCCCCTGTCTATTGCATCAAATCAAGCGATGTTCGGCGCCTTGTGTGAACTTGGTTTCACTCGAAGATTATAATGAATTGGTCCGTGAGGCTGAGGATTTTCTATCAGGCAAAAATAATGCGGTGAAGGCTGAGTTAGCCAAGCGCATGGAGGAGGCTGCCGAGGCTTTGGAGTTTGAAACAGCTGCGCGTTTCCGCGACCGCATTCAGGCGATGAGCTTTGTGACCGCCACGCAAGGCATCAACCCGCAAGGGATTGACGAGGCTGATGTATTTGGTTTGGCCTTTGAAGGCGGACAATTTTGTGTGCAGGTGTTTTTTATTCGTGCCGAGCAAAATTGGGGCACCCGCGCCTATTTTCCGAAGGCCGATAAATCGACTAGCGAAGGTGAAGTGCTGTCGGCATTCATTACGCAATTCTACGATGACAAGCCGATCCCTAGGCAGATTATGCTTTCTCATGAAGTTGACGAGCAGGAATTATTGGAGGAGGCTTTCACAACGCATGCCGAGCACAAAGTCGAAATTCTGATCCCACAACGTGGGGAGAAAAAAGCGCTGACCGATTATGCAGTTTCAAATGCGCGCGAGGCCAATGGGCGCAAGATGGCGGAAACATCTTCGCAAACGAAATTGCTTGAAGGTTTGGCCAAAGCATTTGATCTTGCTGCTGCACCGCGCCGGATTGAGGTTTATGATAACTCGCATATTCAAGGCGCGCATGCCGTGGGTGGCATGGTTGTGGCGGGGCCCGAGGGCTTTATGAAAGCACAATATCGAAAGTTTAATATGAAATCTGAAGAAACTGTGGCGGGTGATGATTTTGGCATGATGAAAGAAATGCTCACACGGCGGTTTTCGCGGTTGCTCAAAGAGCATGGTGATGACCGCGATGCCAGCGATAATGATGCAGCGATATGGCCCGATTTGTTATTGATTGATGGTGGTGCGGGCCAGCTTTCAGCAGTGCAAGCGGTGCTTTCTGATCTGGGTGTGCATGATTTGGCTTTGGTTGGCGTGGCCAAGGGGCCAGACCGTGATGCGGGGCGTGAACATTTCTTTGTCAGCGGCAAGCCCAGCTTCATGTTGGAAGCGCGAGACCCCGTGCTATACTATGTGCAACGGCTGCGCGATGAGGCGCATAGATTTGCCATCGGGTCGCACCGCGCCAAGCGCTCCAAAGCCATTGGGATCAATCCACTGGATGAAATTTCAGGCATAGGGGCTAAGCGCAAGAAAGCCTTGCTCCAAAGCTTCGGATCGGCGAAAGCTGTGGCGCGGGCGAATGTATCTGATTTGGCTGCAGTTGAAGGTGTGAGTTCGGCACTAGCGCAAATGATTTTTGATCATTTCCACCCGAATTCGTGAATGGACGGAACAGTGATTGATAAAGTTGCAAAGGCAGTTGTGCCGGGATCAAAAGTTTGGACGCTTCCGAACCTTTTGACATATGGCCGTATCCTTGCAGTGCCACTTGTTGCTGGGCTTTTAATGTGGGGCACGGATCAGTTGCGGTGGATTGCGCTGGGCATTTATATCGTTGCCGCAATCACAGATTTTTTTGACGGATATTTGGCGCGCAAGTGGCAGCAACAATCGGCTTTGGGCCGGATGTTGGATCCGATTGCGGACAAGGTTTTGGTTGTCGTTGTGCTTTTGGTTTTGGCGGCTGATGGAATTTTGAAAGATGGGCATGTGTGGGCCGCCATCATCATCATTTCACGAGAAGTTTTGGTTTCGGGATTGCGGGAATTTTTAGGTGGACTGCGGGTTTCTGTGCCTGTCACTAAAATTGCAAAATGGAAAACCACTGCGCAACTTTTGGCGATTGGTTTTTTGATCGCGGGGCCAGCCGCTGATAGATTTATTCCACATACCACTGAAATCGGCATTGTTCTGTTGTGGATTGCGGCAGCTTTTACGCTCTACACGGGTTATGATTATTTCCGCGTCGGTGTGCGCCATGTGGTAGACGAAGAATGAAGATTCTTTATTTTGCGCGGTTTCGCCAAATCATTGGACGTGGGTCAGATGAGATTGAAATTCCTGTCGACATCAAAACTGTTAGTACACTGATTGAATTTTTGAAGGCGCGCGATGAGCGTGTCGCCGAAGCTTTCGGTGATTTACGGACGTTGAAAGTGGCGATCAACCAAAGCCATACGTCGCTCAATGCGCCACTCGAAGGTGCAACCGAAGTGGCGTTCTTTCCACCTGTGACGGGCGGCTGATTTATGCGACTTAATGTTTATCTGCAACGAGCTGGCATCGGTTCGCGCCGCGAGGCAGAACGCATAGTCGCTGAAGGCCGCGTGTTTGTGAATGGTGCTGTGGCACTGCCCACCACACCCGTTGAAGACGGCGACGCAGTGACATGGGACGGCAATGCAGTGGCGCCAGATCTGGCGGCAACGCCGAGGCTGTTCTTGTTGCACAAGCCCATCGACGTGTTGGTTACAAATCGAGACCACAAAAATCGGCCGACAGTTTTTGAATTGCCTGCACTCAATAAACCCGGTCTGCCCCGTTTAATGGCTGTTGGGCGGTTGGACGTGAACAGTGAAGGTTTGCTGGCTCTATCAACTGATGGGCCGTTGGCGCAGGCCATGATGCATCCGGACACAGCTATGCGACGGGTTTACCGCGTGCGCGTACGCGGGCGTTTTACAGACGAACAGATTGCCTCGCTGGCGCGAGGCGTTGTGGTGGACGGCATTGAATATCGGGGTGCTGAATTTACGGAAGAGCTTGAAAAAGGTGGCCGCACCAATAGTTGGTACCGCGTAGTTTTGACCGAAGGCAAAAACCGCGAAATCCGCAAACTGGTTCAACATTATGGTGGCATGGTGAACCGATTAATACGAACACAATATGGGCCCTTTAAGCTGGACAAAATTGAATCTGGTGAAATGATCGAAGTGCCACAAAAGACGGTGGCGTTGCTGGTTCATAATTTAAAGGCTGACGGTTCATTGAAGTAGAGGATAATCGGTCGCTTGGTGAGCTTAATTTTTGTTCAGGCGATTTTTTTGGTGCTTTGTGATAAACTACGCATGGATATTTTTGGGAGTTCAATATGAGTGACTTGTCGGTTACAGATCCCAAAGTTGCCTCGACCAGTGATAGTGTTGCCCGCCCAACGTGTTCAATTTCTGGCAAACCATTTCCAGCGCGTTCGTTGCAATCATTGGGAAGCTTACGGCCTTCACTGACTGAGCAGATTTTGCGCGATCATCCAAAGCTTACGCATGAAGCGTTGATCAGCACTGTTGAACTCGACAAATACCGTATGAAATATGTTGAAGACATGTTGCTGGCCGAACATGGCGAATTGACCGCGCTTGACCGCGAAGTGGCCAAAAGCATTGCGGATCATGATACCATCGCGGAAAATATTGAAGATGTTTACGACGACCGACGAAGCATTGGCGATAAACTTGCAGATAATCTCGCTAAGTTTGGTGGCAGTTGGTATTTTTTAACTGGCTTTGGAATATTTTTAGCTTGTTGGATGGCTTTGAATATTTTGATTTACGCCAAATGGTCTTTTGATCCTTATCCGTTTATTTTTTTAAATCTGATGCTTTCTTGCCTTGCTGCAATTCAAGCGCCGGTTATTTTGATGAGCCAGCGCCGCGCAGAAAAGAAAGATCGTCTGCGCGCAGAAAGCGATTACCGCGTGAACCTCAAAGCGGAACTAGAAATTCGGCACTTGCATGAAAAGCTGGATTATCTAGTGAGTAAGCAGTGGGAGCGACTGATGGAAATTCAGCAGTTGCAACTGGAAACGCTTCAAGAAAATCGGCCGAAATCTTTGGTGAAAGTATTAAAAAAGAAAAAGGCTTCACGCACGCCAACCCCAACCGACCGCTAATCTCAGACACTCCCGCCAGTTCTCCACGGACCCCGTAGTTGACTCGTGTCGCATGCTTGTTGCGGCGCTGGCGTGGGCTAGTTTTAGGGATTGCATAACGGGCCAGGCTTCGTGATGGCCAAAAAGGATGCCTGCGGCGAAAGCATCGCCTGCACCATTTGAGCCGACGATTTCTGATTTCGGAATGTTGACCGAAGCGTGTTCAGCGATTTTGCCATTGCGCGATAAAACGATGCCGCCCATGGGAAAATGAATTGCGCAGAGTGCAAGATTGCTTTGCTCCATCAAGACTTGGGCAGCCTTTTTGCAAGCGTGTGCATCGGCCACACCGTTCTTGATCGTTTCAATCTTTGCCAATGCGCCTGCTTCATAGTCATTGACTATTAATGTGTCGAGGAAGCCAAGGAGGGGAAGGGCGGCGGCGCGAATTTTTTCGGGCTCTACGGAGACAAGTTCGACGTTTGGTTTGAGCCCTGCTGCACGGGCTTTTTTAAGAACTGCAATCCAACCTGAAGCTTCATCTTTCCAAGCCGCATCTAATTTCTCATGAATGCCTGGCATGCCGAGATGAACGATGCGAGAGGTGGAATTTTCAAAATTAAAATCATCGGGTGTTTGTTGTGCATGGGCGCCGGGGGAATAGAAAAATGTACGTTTGCCAGTGTCCTTGGCGTTCATCACGAAAGTAAAAGACGTTGATACATCGGTGCGTGATTTTAGTTCCGAGCTTTCTATGCCATGTTCATCACAAATCTTAAGTAGTTGTCTGCCATCGTCATCCTCGCCGATCAGCCCTATGGCAGAGACTGGGAAGGGCGCGCCAAGCTTTTTTAAATCCACCGACATGTTGTGACCAGGGCAACCGCCATGGCGGCGCTCTGATACCATTGTGGATACGGTTTCTTCCTGCGGCCAGTGGTTGATGCTGATGTTGCGATCAATGCACCAGGCACCGCCGCACAGGATTCCGCTGCGTTCCACGTCAGCCCTTTAAGGTTGGATCGGTAATTTCGTTGTCTTCTGCGATTTCGCGGTCGCAGTGAATTTTATTTTTAATCATGTAATCATGATACATTTTCACAGCTTCGCCAGTTGAAACGTAGTGCTCAATCACGGCTCGCATCAGGCGCACTAGTTCCAACGGTGCCTCGGCAAAGTTGATTTTGCGTCCAAAGAGGGCAACGCACGCGCCATATTTTTCGGCTTGGCTGATCAGTTCAAAGGTATCGCGCGTTGTGCCGCGTGCGCCGCCTAAAATGCCGACCACTAAACGTTGCGGATCATAGCTGGCCAGTTCTTCCATCGCGGCTGCGCCATTGTATTGCATCTTCAGAAATACGGGTTGTTCCTCGCTCATCACACCGGCCAAGCAGCGCACGATGGAGTCGTTTATGTAATGGCCGAGTTCGGCTGATTTTACACCAACATCCATTGCAGGGTTAAACACCTCTAGGAAATGACGCATTTTTGCTTTGGTGGCTTCCTCGCGAAATTGGCGATAATTCTCAAGCGACCTTAAGTCGGCGTCCACATCATTGCTGAACGTCACAGAATACAGGCCAAGGTCGGAAATGCGATTCACTTTTTCTGGGCGGGCCGTGCGGAAGGGCTGGGAGAAATCCGCCTTATAGTTCTGCCCGCGTTGCGACCAAATATCGGTGGTGTCGTTAAGGCGAACTGCGGGCGTAACTTTGCTTTTGATGAACAGTTTTTTCGCGTGTAGCACTTCGGCCGAAGAGGCTGACATCAACATAATGTCGACAAGGCCGGACTTGGTCATCTCGGTCATAGCGTCGAGATATTGTGCTTTGGTCTTCAATTTTTCGGTACCGCGCACAGGGCCCGGGCAAGTGGTGCCAAAGCCCATATCGCCGTCCTTGGCATCGGCGATGATGAAATCGTTCGGGGTGTATTTGCCAGCATGGATGCGGGCGAGCTTCGTGTCTAAAATTTTGGTCATCTGAATTCCGATTTAATTATTTTGCCTGTTCTAAGGGCAAAAGTCGGCAATGGCTAGAGCATCGAAATTTCCTTGGCGAAGGATATAATCGCATGACCGCCTTGTTCGGTTAATCTATAAATGCCGCGCTCTGCCTTCACGAACCAACCATAATAATCTGCGCGTAGAATTGTGGCGCTGCGATCAACATTGGTGGCTTTGCGCAATTCAGAGATTTTTGTGGGGCCATTTTCGTGGAGATGTTGCAGGCAACGTAACGCATCTTGCTTATAGGCTGTGATCAATTTGATTTTGGTGCTGCCGCCGATATTAGGATCACCTTTGCGTTTATGGAATTCTTTCAGCAAAGCCATCTTGCGGTTTCTGTTTGGACGTGGAGCATAAGGAACGGGTTCGGCCAACACATCAACACTGCCGGATTTTGAGATCACCAGCAGGCCCAAACCCAATCTCTTACATAGCTTTTGTGCTTCCAAGGGCACTGCGCGTTTGGGTTTGGCAATCGCGATATAGACGTGTTCCGTAATGCTGAGACGGTCTATTGCTTGATAGATCAATTGCAGTGTCAAACCGTTTTTAAGTTCGACAATAACCGGCGGCTCATCACCGCGAACAGCCAAGACATCGCAGGACTTCACTTCGGCTTTTACGACGTAGCCCTGAGTTTCCAGCAAGCGCTTTACGGCGGGGTATAGGTCAGTTTCCTTCACGGCTTAATCTCTTTTCGAAATTCAAGAATATCACCCGGTTGGCAGTCTAGAACCTCGCAAATTTTTTCCATGGTTTCGAACCGAACGCCGCGCACTTTTCCGGACTTTAAAAGAGAGATATTTTGTTCAGTGATGCCCACCAATTCAGATAGTTCCTTTGAACGCATCTTGCGGCGCGCCAGCATTACATCAAGATTTACGATGATAGGCATGATTAGACGATCAATTTGTTTTCTTCGGCAATGCGATTTGATTCTGCCAGTATATAGCCGATCATAAATAACATGCCAGAAAACACCAACAGGAAGCCATCGGTCGATGAAAAAGAGATGACCAATATCTTTTGGCCGGGCGGATTAAGCCACGTCATAATCAGCAGTGTGATCATTCGAATGATCGGATTGGCAATTGCCAGCCACAAACAAAAGCGACCAATGGATTTTAACTTCTGTCCGCTGATTGCTGGAAAAAGCTGGCCGGATGCATAAGAGTCGAAAAACTGTTTCGCTTTGAAGAGTGCTGCTGCGAACATCAAATTTGGCACCGCACCAACAATGAATAACAGAATATTTTGTGACTGAGTGAGTTGGTCTGGCAAATCTGGAAACGCGTTTTGCGATACCACATGGTAAGCGAGCTTTGTGTTGGTCCACACATAAGCATAGCCCAAGAGACTTAAAACGATCACTGCAAGTGAAGTACGTGACAGCCATTTGGCCAGTCTTGCAATTTCTGCTGGTGCCTCATTCATACTTGACTCTCCATATTATACGTATATTAATTATTGTAATGCAGTAATTAATTTATGTAAGGATAATGAATTTGAAACAGTTGCGCAATGGCTTTCTTTCTTTGGTAACGTTATTTGGTTTAGTTGGCTGCACATCAGTGCCTCTCACTTCCATCGTTAAACTTAGTTCTGTGAATATGGGCAGTACATTACCAGAAGGCATACGAGTAGCGTTTGTGACGCCGAACCTTTTGCGCGTTGAGCAGGGAGACTTGTTTATGAACGTGCATTTGAAGTCGGGTGACGGGGCCACTGATGTGCAGAAGAAACTGGACTTGTTGGTTGATGAATCCGCACCGCCGCCAAGCGTTCTTGCAGCTAAGGGCATTGATGATGAAATTCATATTCTGAAGCTTCGCCCAGATGATGTGGCACTATTTAAGGGGCTTCAGAAAACGGTAAATGAATCACAACAGAGCGGCAGGAAGGGATCTTTGGATATTAACTTTGGTTCTAACGCATGTGCCAAGAGTGAAATCACAAGCCCATTGTACGTTTCGGCCTTCATCAAAACCTCTGAGCTTAGTGATTACACATTGCTTCTGAGCAGGGCGAATTTAACGGAGCTCGCCAAAGAGAGCGGCGAAGATCCGAAGGTGAAATTATGCAAACAGTAATTTTGTTGATCGCCTGTGCTCTCTTGTCAGCAGCTTGCAGCCGCGAGCAAATCCAAAATGGCATTACGGACTCGCTGAGAGGCGCATGCGCCCAGAATAGTGCGAATTGTTCAATCCATTGTCCAATCAGTGAAACAGCTGATCAGCGAGGCGATTGCCGCAAAGAGTAAATTTTTTAACGAGATGTCGATCTCCTGCCGCCATATCGAATTTGCTGCTAAAATGTTTTGATTCTGGCGGGGACATATATGCAGGGCAGGTTACAGCAGGCACTAAACTTCAAGGCGGCACTGGGCGCAATATTAGCTTCTGCTGTTTTTATGAATGCTGCCAGAAGTGTTTCGCAATTGCTGCGCGAGCCTGATATGTGGTGGCATATCAAGACGGGTCAGATGATTTTGGCCAATGGTTCAGTGCCTCAAGTCGATTCTTTCTCACATAGTTTTTTTGGGGCTCCTTGGATTGCAAAAGAATGGTTGGCTCAAGTTATATATGCGCTCAGCTTTAATATTGCTCATTGGGCGGGCCCGCAATTTCTTGCTTCATTTGTGATCGCGCTTACAGCGTGGCTGATGTATCAATTTCTGACCCGAAACTTACAACCGTTTTTTGCCACGTTTTTGGTACTCATTTTGCTCTTGATGGTGCAGGGCGTTACGGTAGCCCGGCCTCATCTGCTCACGTTTCCATTTGCTGTCGCCTTAACTTGGTTTATGTTTGATGCTTCGCGCCGCAGCGTTGAACCACCGTTTTGGTGTCTTGGATTAATCGTTGTTTGGGCTAATTTGCATGGCAGTTTCCCCATTTCTTGGCTGATCGCGGGTGCTGCATTTCTGGATTTTGTGGAACGAAGCGGCTTTAAAAACACGGACAACTTGAAATATTGGATCGTGTTTTTATTTCTGTGTCCTCTTGTATCCTTGATTAATCCATATTTCTATCAGCCATATCTTATCGGGCTGAAACTTGCGAACGGCATCGATGTGATGGGGCAAATTTCTGAATGGGCCGCGTTCACGTCACCCGACAACCGAAATATGGAAATTGGCCTTCTCGCCATCTTGTTTTCTATTCTATGGTCGCGCGCGCGTTTTACACTCGGGCAGATCATTTTTGTTGTTGCGACATTGCATATGATGCTTGATCATTTGCGGTTTCAATATTTGTTTTTTTTGATGGTTCCGCTGGTGGTGATGCCTGAAATTGTGCTGGCTCGGCCGTGGCTGTCGATTTTGCAATGGCAAGACAAGGAACGCGACGGACTTGAGGGGTTAATTTCAAAAGGCAAAAATTTTATTTTTGCTGGTTCGGTGTTAGCCGCCATACTTGTTGTTGGGTTTTTGGAAACGCGAAATTTGGTTCAACCTCCAGAATCAGCTTCAATTTCAAATGCGATCACTTATGTAAATGAACATTCGGCAATAGATCCAGCATTGAAAATGAAAGTGTTTAACGAATATAATTTTGGGGGCCCGCTCATTCTCGCCGATGTTAAGACTTATATCGATGGTCGGGCTGAACAGCTTTTTCTAGGGCCCTTTATGACCGGTTATCTGGCGAGTGGACAGCCTGGAAATTTTGCGGCACTCAATAAAATTCTTGAAGACACTTACATTGGTTGGACAATTTTTCCGCCGGGCGATCCGAGAAATACTGGGCTATCGCAACTTCCAGACTGGAAGAAAGTCTATGAAGACAATTATGCGCTGATTTATGAGCGCAAGTTGGGTCATTGAAACAAGGCGATCGGGTTTGTTATAAACCAAAAAAAGACTGGCTCTTATTTGCACTTTTCTCCGGCACCACAACACGCGTTCCAACATCGACACGGTCATAGAGATCGATGACATCAATATTCAGCATGCGGAAACAGCCCGAAGGTGTGGCTTGGCCGATGGTTTTGGGATCAGGGGTTCCGTGAATGCGGAAGCTTTGGTCGATGCCACCATCTTGGATTAGGTATATGGCGCGGGCGCCTAAAGGATTGTCTGGGCCACCGGGCATGCCATCAATCCATTGTTTATAGTTTTCGTGAATGGCGAGCATTTCGGGGGTTGGTGTCCATTTTGGCCACTTGGCCTTACGCTTGACTGTTGCGCCTCCGGCCCAGAGTGCGCCTTCACGGCCTACACCTATGCCATAACGAATGGCACGGTTGTTTCCCATCGTGAAATAAAGATATTTGTGCTTGGTATCGACGACAATAGTGCCTGCGGACTCAGTTGTTTCATAGTCGATTTCGCGCTTACGATACTTGTATTCCACTTGCTCGGCATCGGATGCAAAAACCGTAAACGGTTCTTCAGCACGCGAAGAAGTCGAGGGAAAATTTACAACCGGTATGGATGCCGCTATTTTAAGGAAGTGTCGCCGTTTCATGAGCCGTGCAATAGCATTTCATCCATGGCAAATCTATGTCACGGTTTTAAATGAAGCGCTAAGCCCGCACCGCGTTTGAATATGCATCCATCAGGCTGCGGCTCATATTGCCGGGCTTGAATGTATAGGGCCCGATTTCGGCGACGGGGGTTACCTCTGCGGCCGAGCCTACGATGAAGCACTCGTTAAACGTCGTCAGCTCTTCTGGCATGATGCGAGATTCAATCACTTCCATGCCTTGCTGCTTCGCAATTGCAATAACCGTTTGGCGTGTCAAACCATTGAGGAAACAATCAGCGATTGGCGTGTGGATTGCGCCGTCTTTGATGAAGAAAATATTAGCACCAGTGCATTCAGCAACACGGCCTTGCCAATCCAGCATCATGGCATCGGCATAGCCTTTTTTTTCAGCTTTATGTTTGGAGATGGTGCAGATCATATAAAGTCCTGCTGCCTTGGCGTGCACAGGTGCGCACATCGGATCAGGCCTGCGATACTCAGCGATGTCTAATTTGATGCCTTTCATTTTGGTTTCAGGATCAAACATAGATGGCCAAGCCCAAGTGGCGATTGCCACATGTATTGTGTTGTTCTGGGCTGATACCGCCATCATTTCCGAACCGCGGAAAGCAACGGGGCGCACATATTGGTCGCCGCCGCCGCTGATGCGCACAATTTCGTCTTTGGCTGCGTTGATTTCTGCGTCGGTAAACGGCAGGTCAAAATCCATGATGTTGGCGGATTTGCGGAAGCGCAGCGTGTGTTCTTTTGATTTGAAAATCTTGCCGTTATAAGCACGCTCACCTTCAAACACTGATGAACCGTAATGAAGGCCGTGGGTCAGCACATGCACGTGCGCATTTTTCCAAGGAATGACCTTGCCATTCATCCAAATATGGCCGTCGCGTTGGTCAAATGGAATGATAGACATGGAAATCTCCTAAACTGTTTTGCATTGGTGTTCATGATTGCTAGAACAGATGCGACGCTAACAGAAGTGGAAAATATGTCAATATGGCTGACATAAATTTAAATCATGGTTTGGACGAGGCAGAAGCAGTGGCCTTAGTTGAGCTCTTGTTTTTTGCTTACCGTGATTTTGTGGCTGATCCCGACTATGTCTTGGAAGGCTTGGGGTTTGGCCGCGCTCACCACCGCGTTCTGCATTTTGTGGGGCGTGACCCAGGCATGACTGTGGCAAGTTTGTTGGATATTTTGCAGATTACCAAGCAGAGTCTGGCGCGTGTTTTAAAGGAACTTATTGATAAGGGTTATGTGTTTCAGAAGGAAGGTGAGCAAGACAGGCGGCAACGTTTATTATATT
>JAYTSN010000201.1:0-4519 GCA_043745625.1 Aestuariivirga sp.
ATTAACACGCCGATTGCAATCAAGCCCCATTGCGCTTGATCGCCGATCACCCGTGCTAGAACTGATCTTAGCGCAATGCCGCCATCAAGTGGTTCGGCGGGCAGCAAGTTAAACAAATTAATGCCAGCCGTCATAAGTCCCAAGCCTGCCAAAATGGGATTGAGCTCGAAGCCGAAAAAATATGGAATGGCACAGGCAAAGCCCAAAATAACTGAAACGCCTGGCCCCATCAATGCCGCAAAAACGGATTGTCCCTGGCTTTCAAAAGGCAGTCTCGGCATAGCGAGTGCGCCTAAAAACGGCAAGAAAACCATGCGGCCCCAAGGTTGGCCAATCAATTTGTAAGCCAGCAAATGGCCAAACTCGTGCACAAAAAGTGCTAACACTAAAAGCAGACCGATCACAGCGGCCAGCATCATATTTGAGTAGGGTGCAATCATCCCAACGAACGTGGCGAATGTGATCAACATGGTCACCAGTGTTATTGCGCTGGAAATCAATTGATATGGCCGTTCGTTTGGAACACCAGTTTCGGCCTGGCCTTTAATGCGATATGCGCCGCCCCATAAATCAGCACGTGCTAACAACTGCGCCAAGAATGGACGTGGGCCCCAGTAATAGACTGTGTCCAGCCTTGTGCCTTTTTTTTCGGGTGTCAGTTTATGTGTCAAACGCAATAATTCATTGCGCTCGGATTTTCCCTCAAGATCAGCACGGGTCAATTCAACAAATTGATTTTCGATATTCTTAGTGACGCGAAACAAAGCTTGGAACTGGCGGCTCTGGGCATTGCTGATCGTGGTTGTAAAAATTTTGCGGTAGGTTTGTGTTGCGTAATCGACCAGCTCGGTGACAACTGTTGTGCGGCCCCAGTTCTCAAGTTTCCCGTCCTGAACGGCAAGCAGCGGCCAGAGCTTTTCAGGGGTGACATTGATCCACAAACTGGCGCGCGGCGTTACTTTGATGCGGAACGCCAAAAGCAAAAGCAAAAAAACGGTGAGTGGGACTTCAGGCCCGATGTGATTTAGAATACTGAACATTAAATCCCCGCACAGAAGAGCTTAGTTAACGGAGAAGTTCTTAATAGCTTACGAAGGCCGTGGTTATTTTTTAATCAAAGCGACGCGAGGGCTTGCGGAATATGGTAAATGACCTGTTAGCCTTGGGTCATTATGGATCTCGACCATCAATGCATAAGGTACAAAGCCCGAGCGCTTATAAAACGGAAAAGCGTTGGGATGATCAAAATGGCAAGTGTGAACCCAGAAGCGATCAATCGGCCTTGCCCAGGCTTTGGTGATGGCGATGTTCATCAGCGCGCGGCCCACACCTTGGCCAATCGCGCTTGGTGTCAGGCCAAAATAGGCCAACTCGCAATTTGGCATGTCTGTAAAATTAAGTTCGAGCAGGCCAATGGGGTTTTCGTTTTGGCAAAGCGCGTAGCATTCAACGTCCGGGTTGTCCAAAATCGCTGATAGTTTTTCATCCGGTACAAAAAGCCGCGAGAACCACATGTTGTCTTGGCCAATTGCTTTGAACAGGTGACGGAATTTGGAAAGGTCAGCACCGGCCAGGCGCTGCAACGAAAAACCCTCTGCTAAGGTTGTGTCCTTCGCAGCCGGTTTTGATAACATCTCCAAACACGTCACCACATTCGCCAATTTACCCTTTGGAAGTTCATAATAGCCATCGGGCAAATTGAGCGGTTGTGTCATGGGGTTTAGCGCATTGTTGGAATAGAGAATTGAGCGCCTTCCTTGGTGCCCGAAGGCCAACGCGAGGTTACAGTTTTCGTTTTGGTGTAGAAGCGAATTGAATCAGGCCCATGTTGGTTGAGATCGCCGAAGCTTGATGCTTTCCAACCACCGAATGTGTGATAGGCCAAGGGCACAGGGATTGGCACGTTAATGCCGATCATGCCCACTTGCACTTTTGAAGCAAAGTCACGCGCGGCATCGCCATCACGGGTATAGATCGCAACACCATTGCCATATTCATGATCGTTGCATAGGCCTAATGCTTCTTCGTAGGTTTTGGCGCGCAGCACACCGAGCACGGGACCAAAAATTTCTTCCTTATAAATGCGCATATCCTTGGTCACATTGTCAAACAAAGTGCCGCCGAGAAAATAGCCATTTTCATAGCCTTGCATTTTGAAACCGCGACCATCCACGGCCAATGTTGCGCCTTCCTTGACACCAATGTCGATATAGCCACGGACGCGGTCTAAAGCCATTTTGGTGACCAGCGGGCCGTAATCAGCTTCGCGGTCTGTCGATAAACCGACCTTTAGTTTTTCAACGCGTGGAATGAGTTTCTCCATCAGCGCATTGGCGGTGGCTTCGCCCACAGGTACTGCAACTGAGATTGCCATGCAGCGCTCACCCGCCGAGCCATAGCCAGCGCCGATCAAGGCATCGACGGCTTGGTTCATGTCGGCATCAGGCATAATGACCATGTGGTTTTTGGCACCACCAAAGCACTGCGCACGTTTGCCTGTGGCGGTGGCACCTGCGTAAACATATTGCGCAATGGCGGTGGAACCGACAAAGCCTACAGCCTTGATGTCTGGGTCATTCAGAATGGCATCAACCGATTCCTTATCGCCGTTCACCACGTTCAAAATGCCCGGTGGCAAGCCTGCTTCGAGGAACAATTCAGCAATGCGCATGGGGCATGAGGGATCGCGCTCGGATGGTTTTAAAATAAACGCGTTGCCCACAGCGATGGCTGGTGCGCATTTCCATAAGGGGATCATGGCTGGAAAGTTGAATGGCGTAATGCCGGCCACAACGCCTAAAGCCTGACGCATCGAATACATATCAATGCCGGGGCCAGCAGCATCCGTAAATTCACCCTTCACAAGATGTGGAACGCCACAGGCAAATTCAGCCACTTCAACACCGCGCTGCAAATCACCCAAAGCATCGGGAATGGTTTTACCATGTTCGCGCGAAATCAGTTCGGCCAATTCTTCCTTGTGCTTATTGGCCAACTCCAAAAATTTCATCATCACGCGAGCGCGGAATTGTGGGTTCTTGGCGGCCCAGGCTGGCTGTGCTGCTTTGGCATTTTCAACGGCAGCGCGGAGTTCGGCTGTGGTGGCAAGCGCGACTTTGGCCTGCACTTCGCCTGTGTTTGGATCGTAAACATCAGCAAACCGACCCGATGTGCCCTTTACATGCTTACCACCAATGAAGTGACCGATTTCCTTGACCATTTGAACCCTCTTTCGACAATTTGTTGCATAGCCCGTAGCAGATGCCAGGCTTATAAACGAGAGGATTTCAAAATGGAACAAATATTTTTAATATTTCTAATATAGAACACAAATTCTATTTCAAGTGGATGGACGGAATCCAGAGATAGCCTTCATCATCTAAAATCATCGCTTCGCGAAGCCCGTGTGGTTTATCGAGGCTGCCTGCTAAAACCGTCCAGCCGCCGTTTCTGGCGCGGTCTTCCGCAAGGTCGGGGTCGCATCCATAGACGCGCAGTTCAATCCCAATGCCGCGCGCTTCATTGCCCGCCAGAATGCCTTTGAGCTCATTGTTACGGTAAGTTTCATCGGCATGAAACATAAAGTCTTGGCCATTAAGCTTCATCGCGGCAAAGCTTGGTGTTGCAAAGAATACCGTAGCTTCAAGCACTTGCGTTGCAAACTGAACCGAACGGGCTAAGCCCTTTACAATCATGTTGAATCCCAACCCGCGCAAAGATTTACCGTAATCTGAGGCCGATACGGGAGTTTCTTCTGACATTGATTCTAATGGCTTATCTTATGATTGAACAGTTCGATGCTGTCTGGGTGATCATGATCAAAGCGAATTTCAACGTCGAGCGCGCTGTTTGTGGCCTTAACACCCTGCTGGCGCAAAGCCAGGATAAAGAAGGCGGCGGTATCGCTGGCCAGGGTTTGGACATCTGCCCCGTCGTCATCGTCCAAAGCCGATGAAATGCGGCAAGCAGCTTGTTGCACTAAGTCGTTCACCGTTTCACGTGCCAAAGCGCAGATTGCTTGCCAGCTTTCAAGAAGGTCAGAGCGCCTGAGCTCAATCACCATTTTTTCCTGCAGTACCAATGCCAGATTGCCGCGTTCGCGAATTTCATTAATCGGCGAATTTGCCGATGCCAAAGCAGGGCAGGAGAGTTTGAAATCACAACCCGCAACAAACACATTACGCATGATACACCTCAGACTTACGATTAGAAGTGTGCGCTAAGGGTATTGAAAAAACGTTAACTGTGTTTTTTTACTTTGTCGGGCTGATCATCATCCACTCATGCTCGCGCGCATTGTGGAATTTCCACGTGCGGACGGGCCCCGCCATAACGTTCAAATAATAGAGGTCATAGCCGTGAATGGTGGCGCAGGGGTGATAGCCCTTGGGCACCAGAACCACATCGCCGTCTTCAACAGCCATGGCTTCATCCAATTTGCGGTCATCAGTGTAGACACGTTGGAAGGCAAAGCCTTGGGGTGGGTTGAGGCGGTGATAATAGGTTTCTTCGAGCAGGG
>JAYTSN010000202.1:0-12705 GCA_043745625.1 Aestuariivirga sp.
GCAAAACTGATAGACGGTATCGGTCAAGCCCCCATCACCAGAGTCGATGATAGCGCATTCAAGCTTAAGCTTGCCGCCTTTCGGGTGTTGCCATTCAGATTTCAAAAGTTGGTCTAATTCTGCCCATGTGGATTCGGTTAGTGAGTTCCCCCAAATGACGTTGTGAGCAAGCACAAAGATTTCATCTTGCGAGAAGCCTAAGAACGTCACTTCGAGTCGATCATCTTGAACGTCCACGCCCGCCGTGATGTACAGCACGGAGTCCGGTATCGCTTCGAGTGAAAACATTTCGCCACGGTTTGCCAGCGCCGACTCGTCCAGTTCTTCCCCATTTTCGCGCCAGCCTTGCGCAAGAATCGTGTTCACAAACACCTGTAGGGTTTCAGGATTGCGCTTGGCCTCTAAAAACTCTGCAACCAGCTTTGCCCATGAGGCGTTCTTAAGATTTGAAACCAGCGCATTGAGTCTAAAGCCCGCATGGCCTTTTATTTCAGGCTTGTTGATGTGCCACTTGGCGGCTGCAATCATTGCGGGCTTGTGAGACTCGTCAATCAATTCTTTGCAGCTTGGACATTCACAGCAAGCCGTGTCCGGCATTTCCGGTTGCCACTTGATATGCGCCCAAAGGATTTCGAAAAATGTTCCGCAAAACGGGCAGGGGCATTCGAAGATTCTTTGATCCGATTGCGCATAGCTCCGCAAGATCGGCCCATCTTCATAGACGGGTGAACTGCCCTTGATAATCTTTCTATTCGAAAAGGAGAGAGTCCGACGCTCTGCAAGCATGGTGGGGTCGCCTTCCTTACTGGATTCCATCGCGTCAATTTCATCTTCAACTAAAATGCGGACGTTGTGGCGACGCAAGTTGCGAGGTGCTTTTGCTGGAATAATTTTGAGTGAGCCGCCCGAAAATTTTCTCGATAGCAGTGTGGAACGTCCGGACTCGTCGGCTTCAACACTCAATAGCCCATGTAGGGCAGGGGTTGCCTCAAAGATCGGCTCCAGATCATCCACCATATAACCACGACAATCCGATTCCGTCGGGAGCAAAGCGAGTATTGGCGACGGTTCATTCGCAATGAACGATGCAATCGTGCCAGTGAGCAGGGTTGTGAAGCCCACACGGACGGGTTTGACCAGTGTTATCTTCTCGATTGCAGGATCACTGATAGCATCTGCAATGCCGATTTGCGGGGGCCAAAGTTTGACCTTGCCGGGCAGAGCTGAAACCGAATCCGGCAACCGCATGTGCTTTTCAATCCAATCTTTCAACTGGAGTCGGGGTGGGGGAATGAGCGCCCGCAACGCGGCATGGCTTATGCGATCAATCGTTTGCATGATCTTCTCCCATCTCTGTTAGGGTGTCTCTGATTTCACGGTCTATGGTCGAAACATCGTGCGCCGTTAGGTGGGGGAGATGCTCTTGGACTCGGGCAGGAATGCCCATGAATGAACTTCGCAACGTCCGCAAAATCGAATCCCATTTCGCTTGCACTTGATCGGCTGCAACCAATTCACCTTTCGCTTGACTCAGCTTTACCTCTGCTAATCCTAACTGTGCAGCAATCAATTTTTCTTTGACTCCGGCTTCGGGCTTTCGCATCTTCTCGATATAATTTTTGACGCTCTGAACGAGGTCGTATTCACCCCGATCTAATCGGATCACGATGCCTTCAACACAAAGCTGGCTACAAGCCCTAGTGGTCAAGCCCAAAGTTACGGCTAGATTTGGTAGGGACACCGGAATAAGAGGCCCTAGCACAGGCTCCACGGTTTCTGACTGTAGGGGTAGCTCCATCTCCCTGCGAAGCCTCTTGGCGACGATCTGTGATGATTTAAAAAGGGGTAGGGGAACGGTAGCCGCCCCGATGATGTCGGAATTATCTCGATATTTCATTTTTCAGGTTCCTTGTGAAGAATCGCGCAATAAAATTTCGTGGAGAGCGATAGGTTGCGGCTCTGCGTCCCCGCATGGTGTTAATCCTAGGGAGTACCTTGACGACCCTTTGCACTTGTCGCTTATTGCCATTGAACAAGGAGATTCGATTAGATGATAAAATGTGAAGTTATTCTGGCAAGTGATGACGTGAATGATGTTGATGTCACCGACGGTTTGGCTAGGAAGATGTTCGAGTTTCCAATAGTGCCGCGCAAAGGTGATGTGATCGTAATACCCCTTTACAGTGCCCTTGGTTACGAAGTGACGGAGGTACAGATTACGGCCACTTCCCATCGCCATTACAACCCCAACCGAGCAATTTCCTTGCGCGTTAAAGAAGTTTAGACAGTTAGTGTTGCAGCAAATGAGCGCCTTTGAAACTGTTAAACCATGAAAGATGAGCGCCTTTGAGAAAAGGCCCAAAGAATATTGATTATTTGAACTAGGAGTCCAAAGGCGCTCATCTCGTTTGAGTTGGGATTCATCGATGAGCATCTTTGGGGTTTGATCCCTCATTGCTGTCGGCGGCATAGGACTCATATCACATCCTCCTTGTCGGGAATATGCCAAGCCCACCCACCCTGATAGCCGCTCTTATCTGCAACAACACCAAGCTGCTTTCTTGCCCGTCTGAGCGTAGCCTCGGATATGCAATGGGCCTTTGCCGCTTCCACCATCTCCATCGCGGGCACAACAGCCCCAAAGCTCAACCTGTTCCTAAGGAACGATATTGCATCATCCATGGACTCAGAGGGTTTGCCAGCGTAACTTGAGAAGTTCAGGGCCTCGTCGGCGGTCAACTTCACCTCTTTGTCATCCCAAGCAATACGTGACGTCGCTATAGGCCAGCGCGGCCCTGCAACCGTGCATCCCTCTATTTGGTAACCTAGCCCCTTTGGCGCTTTGGCAATGTTGTTCTTAACAGACAACAAAAGAGAACGGCCCTTGGTTTCGGGGTCTGCTGTCGCCATTAATGCGATACGGGCGGCGGCAACAAAGGCCAATGAACCCGTAACCGCGTTGACCGCCTTGCCTTGCGCAGCCTTAGGCGGGTGTGAGATTGCCAGCACCGCAACCCCTGCCTTTTCTGCCCAGTTGCCTAGCGGCTCTAACACGGCCCGAACGTCGCTTGTGCGGTGCGAGTCGATGTCGCCTAGATACGAGGTGACCGGATCAATCACAACCAGCACCACATTACCCAAACGGGCGCATAATTCATCCAGTTTTTTAAGGTCGGCGCTTAGACTAAACGAGCGGTCGCGGCCCTTGTCTGTGACGCCGCGAACGGCATGAACGTATTGACGGTTCGCGCCCAAAGCCATCAAGCGCGGCAACGTCGTATCGTTTGCGCCGTCTTCCGCCGATAGAATGATAACGTGACCTTTGGGAGCTTTGCCGCCGTCCGGCCAATCGCCACCGTTTGAGATTGTGGACGCGATGCTAAGCGAGATTTGCGACTTGCCTTGCCCAGGATCGCCCGCAAAGATTGTTATCTTGCCAAGAGCCAAGCGTTCGTACCAAACCCAGTTAATATTTTCCGGTTCAATGTTGGCAAAGCAAGTGACGTTCAAGCCTTGCTGCTTTGCATCGGGATCGATTCCCTCGTTGTCAAAGTCACCCACAGCCACAGGCGGGGGCACTTTATCCCATACCTTTTGCATGGCCCGCTTTTTGTTTGATTGATCTTGCACATGCCGCCAACCGTCTGGGCATTGCTCTGGCAACGCTTCAACGTACTGGTCGTAAGTCTTGCCGCCCCTCTTGCAGTCACCCGCAAACGCTAACAAGGCCTTGCTACCGTCGGCTTCGCCGTTACCCGCAACCAGTTCCGGCTTGCTTTCTCCCCGCCCGATAGCGCCCGCTTTGAGGTCATGTGTAAGGTCAATGTATCTGCCTTCAACCAGAATCGTTTTGCGCTTTGGCTGGTCTTTGACGTTCCCAAAATAGAAGCTTTGAGAGCGGTTGTAGCTCACGGGATCAATGGTGCGCTCCAATACCCCATTAATGACGGCCACAAGGCCTTCACGTTGATCCGCTGGCAGGGACTTCGAACAAGGGAACACGCCCCTGTAGCGCTGCTTTTCAGGGGTGCTTGACGCGGACTCGTAGAACAGGGCGGCCATGCCTTTGTCTTTGCACCGTTTGGCGGCCTCAGCCATGGGCATTAATCCAGAGTCGGAATCAATCTCGGCCCCATCAATTGTCAAGACATTTGAATCATGGCGCAAGCAATTCTTGTCTGTCTTCTCGTCACCAAACCTTGCTGCCTTGAACCAAGGGCAGGACTCTTTCGAAGGGGCAGTGGTTTTCCTGATCAATTTCTCAAAATCTCGAAGTGAGCGGTTGATATCCAACTTGGTGTCGGCTTTTTGCGAAAGGAAAATGGTTCCTTTGAGCTTGCGGTCAAGGGGCGATATGTCCCCGATAAAATCGGAGTTGTCGCGCTTCTTTCGGCTGTACAGTTGGCCATTAACCCCTTGATTTAATTTGGGGGAAGCTGTACAGTTAGTGAGCGATTTAGGCCCGATTTCATTGGGTTGCGTGATTCCCGCAGGGATCACCACTCATAAATCAAGCTATTGAAATCGTTTTCGTATTGTGAAAGTGGGACAGTTTTGGGGGAAAGTTGGGACGCCAACAGTACGGCAGAAGGAAACATTCATGTTGTTCGGTTCGCCCGCTGGTACACAAGGCAATGTCGTTAACTCGGGTGTCAACGAACTGATCCTGCCAAATTACAAGCAGACATGGGCCAACATCCGCAAGATTTCGGACGCTCCAGCTTCAGTGAAAAAGCTGTCATTTAAATCTTGGGAATACGTGGCATCCTAAGCAATTATTGAAGAGCCCGGACCAGAAGTCCGGGCTTTTTGTCTTTTGCGCTGCTGTGTAAAGTGTAGATGTATGAATTGTTACGCCTCCCCTTCAAGCATTTTGTCACTTCAAGCGGCAAAAGTGAAAAGCCCTCCAATGAATGCTCCCTATGAATTACGCTCTAGCTGATGTGTGAATCCCTTAATTGAGACCCTAATTCTGCGGCAGAATTAGTGTTGCGTGCCGTGATCGGTAGGGTTCATAGCCAAAACATTTTGAACCATCATCATTTACAACTTTTGCTCAGATAATATCTTTGCGTAATGAGTAGCCCTTGCACCCCTCTCCCCTAGGGGGTAGGGTATCGCCATGAAACACGAATCCCATCCCGAAATCATCTTAAAACTGAAGCAAGCCCAAGGCCAAATTGGCAGCATCGTAACTATGATGGCCGAAGGCAGGTCCTGTTTGGACATCGCCCAGCAGCTGCAAGCGGCAGAGAGCATCGTTCACCTCGCCAAGCGCGCCTTGATCCAGGATCATATGGAGCATTGCATTGCTGACGCTGCAAGTGAAGGCGGAAAAGCCGCACGACAGGCAATGGTCGAATTCAAAACCCTGTCAAAGTATTTGTGAGAAAAAATATGCTTTCAAAATTCCTCGTTTGGTTTGGTTTTGGCAATCATAGCGAATTTCAAGCAAACACTGGTCATGATCACAGTTCTGGTGAAGGCGGTCACACGCATGGGGTGATCGACGCTTCGATCGCCACAACTACGCGTGGCATCTGGGCGATCAAATGGTCATTTATCATTCTGGCGATTACGACGGCATTGCAGATTGTCGTCGTGGTCATGTCCAGTTCGGTTGCCTTGCTGGCCGACACTATTCACAATCTTGCTGACGCCACAACGGCAATTCCACTATGGGTCGCCTTTGTGTTAGTGCGCCGCCCGCCAACGAAAGTTTTCAACTATGGCCTGGGCCGTGTGGAAGATTTGGCTGGCATGTTGATAGTGCTCATTATTTTGTTCAGTGCCATTTTTGCTGGATACGAGGCGATCAACCGTCTCTTTCACCCGCAAGCGATTAGCTATCTAGGCTGGGTTGCTGCGGCTGGTGTAATTGGTTTTCTTGGCAATGAAATTGTTGCGGTGTTTCGGATCAAAGTGGGCCATGAAATTCAGAGCGCGGCACTCATCGCTGACGGCTATCACGCACGGACTGACGGTTTAACGAGCCTTGCTGTAGTTCTGGGCGCATTTGGTGTTTGGGCCGGATTTCCCTTGGCTGATCCGATTATCGGCTTGCTGATTACCATAACCATTCTCGGTATTGTCTGGCAGTCAGCAAAGTCTGTTTTGGTGCGTGCGCTGGATGGGGTGGATCCTGCCATCGTTGATGAAATTCAACATGCCGCAGAACATGTAAAGGGCATCAAAATCGTGAGCGCTCGGGCGCGCTGGTTGGGGCATCGGCTTCACAGCGATATTGCCATTGCCGTTGATGACAAATTGCCAGTCAGTGTTGGCGTAAAACTCGCCGAGCAGTTGCGCGCTGAGGTGCTCGGGCATATCTCGGCTTTGCGCACCGCGACCATCACCTTTGCATCACCCGATGGTGCCAATCCTTTTGAAGTGGTACCTCTGGCCCACGCGCCACATCATGCGCCGGAGCCTTTTGTGGTGAAGGGCAAATTTGCCAATGGAGAACTTGCCATTATCGATACCGCTGATGGTGAACGGTTCCGTTTATCTCTGTCAAAAGCGGTAAAGGACTTGCGAGCCACAGTCATCATTGATCGTGACGAGGGCCAGGAAAAATTGCCACTGAAAGCAACCGAAGATTTCAAGACCTATGAGAGTATCGAGGCACCCGCCGAGCCACACGAGTTCACAGCAAAGCTTGTGCTCAAATCCAAAACGCAAACCGTCACACTACCATTTGAAATGAAGGAACCAAAAGGGCATCATCATTGAATAGAGTTTGGGCACGTTGGCTGGCCGAAAACCATGAAATTTTCCGATGGCACAGGGATATTTTCAGCAGCAGCAGCATCATCGGCGGTGCGGGCGTTTTCTGTCGCGCAAGAATGGAGAGTGTGCCGCCGAAGACGTGGCGAGACATGTGGCGGAGAGGAGCGCATGAGCCATGCTCCTGCTATCTATGCCGTTACTGAACCTCTATACACCAACCGTTTCTGTACGCGCCGTCGATGATGCATCGTTCCATGTCCTTGAAGGCGAGACGGTTGCCAATGTTGGCGAGAGTGGTTCTGGAACAACCATGATGACACTGGCACCACTCGGCCTGTTGCCGGAAGGTGTAGCAGTCGACCTCAAAGGTAACGCCGCAGCTGACAGTAAAAATCTTCTGGCGCTGAATGCCGCAGAGCTTTCTGATGTGCGGGGGGCGTTACTTTGGTGTTTTCTTCCAAGACCCGATGAGTGCACTGGTGGGCAACAGGAGCGCGTGTCAATTGCTCGTGCCAAGAGATAATAGTTAACAATCTCGTGACTTGACGGAGTAAGCATTGCGCAGCTACATAATGGCCAATGTTTGAACATTGTATCATCGCGACCTTGAAGCGCATTCTTTTTGGAATGATTGCTTTGGCGTTGGTGCTTGCTCCAGTTCAAGCTGCAACGCCCGCCAAAGCTGATGGTGCGATGACCGATATGGCGATGCCAAAACTGACAGTCATGGCCAAGATGGATTGTCCGCAAAAGAAAGACTGCTGTGACAAAGAGAAATCGGGCTGCCCTTCACCGCAATCCTGCATGGTTCAATGCGGTGCCAGCTTTGCGACACTCAATTCGGTGGAAGACCGCTTGATCTCATTCAACGCAATTGTGTTGATGAATCCAACTGCGATATTACCCGACTCGACGGCCCCGCCGCCACTCCGGCGACCTCCACGCATCTGATCCCCTGAAACTCACCGAACGGGCAGTGCTTTGCGTTGTCCGCGATTTGCATTTCTTCAGAGGATTTCCCTATGCGCTTTTTTCTGAAACTCATTTTGAGTTTGATACTCATTGCCTTTGGCAGCGTGGGTGGCTTCCTTGCTGCCACCAAATACCGTTCACAATTCGACGCCATTGCGTCGCAAATCATGGTTGCTGACAATACGGCTCCAAGTGAACGCCGTGTTATTTACTATCGGAACCCGATGGGTGAACCGGATATTTCGGCGTTGCCTAAGAAGGACTCCATGAGCATGGACTATCTGCCCGTCTATTCCGATGAACTTCCTGCAGGCGCAGTGGTAGGTTCCGATGGACAGAAAATCATGTTCTACCGTGATCCCATGGGTGGACCGGAAATCTCTGCCATGCCCAAGAAGGACTCGATGGGCATGGACTATCTGCCCGTCTTCGAGAAAGATTTGGTGCCAGTCAAACCAGCAACACCGGAACAGAAATCAGAACTGACAACGGGAAAGAAAATTCGATTCTACCGCAATCCGATGGGGCTTCCTGACACCTCACCCGTTCCCAAGAAGGATGGCATGAACATGGATTACATCCCTGTTTATGAAGATGAGGAAGCCAGCGACCCGTCGATCTTCAAAGTGAGTGTTGAAAAGGTGCAGCGGGCGGGCGTGCAAACTGCGCCCGTTGAGATGCGCGTACTTTCGGAGCCCGTGCATGCACCGGGATCAATTCAACTCGACGAACGGCGTCAACAGTCGGTCACCGTGCGGGCTGAAGGCTTTGTCGAGAAAGTCTATGCGGGGGCAACGGGACAACATGTGAAAGCGGGCGAGCCACTGTTTCGCTTTTACAGCCCGCAGATCACGCAGGCCGCCGTTGAGTATCGCCTCGCGGCGGCAGGCGGACAAGGCGTTGCGGGTTCGCGCAAGTTGCGCAATCTTGGCGTCTCTGAGGAGTTCATCAAATCAATTCGGGGAAGCGGCGATATTCCGCTCTCCCTCGACTGGCCCTCACCGTCAGATGGCGTGTTGATGAGCAAAAATGTGGTTGTCGGATCGCGGGTCATGCCGGGTGATGAGCTTTACCGGCTGGCAGATGTCACGTCCGTTTGGGTCATTACGGATGTGGCCGAGCTTGATATTGGCCGCATCAAGATTGGCGACCCCGCCACGATCACCATGCGGGCCTTTCCAGGGGAAAGCTTCAAAGGCAAAGTCGCCTTCGTGCTGCCGGAACTGAAGCCGGAGACCCGCACGGCGCAGGTGCGCATCGAACTTCCCAATCCTGATCACAAGTTTCTGCACCGCATGTATGCCGATGTGGTGATTGATACGGGCGAGGCGAAAACTGTGCTGGCAATCCCTGCTTCAGCCATCATTGATAGCGGCAAACGGCAAGTGGCGATTGTTGAAGTGGCCGAAGGCCGTTTTCGACCTACCGAAGTTCAACTGGGCCGCAAGGGCGATGGCTATGTCGAAGTGTTGAGTGGCCTGAAGGCGGGCGACAGAATTGTAACCCGCGCCAACTTCTTGATTGACGCTGAGAGTAATCTTCAGACTGCCTTGACGGGTCTCGCAGCAGCTGATGGTGCCCAGCCATGATCGGTAAAATCATCGAATGGTCGGCGCGCAACATGGTGCTGGTGTTCATCGGCACGGTGTTTCTGGCATTGGCTGGCCTCTATTCCGTCAAATCCACGCCGCTTGATGCCATACCTGATCTCTCAGACACGCAAGTCATCGTTTATACCGAATTTGCAGGGCAGGCCCCGCAAGTGGTTGAGGATCAGGTGACTTATCCGCTTACCACGTCGCTCCTCAGTGTCCCCAAATCCAAAGTGGTGCGGGGCTTCTCGTTCTTTGGCGTGTCGTTCATCTATATCATCTTTGAGGATGGCACCGATCCCTATTGGGCACGTTCGCGTGTATTGGAGTATTTGAATGCCGCCACCAGACGCTTGCCGCAAGGTGTAACACCTTCGCTCGGGCCGGACGCCACAGGTGTGGGCTGGGTCTATGAATATGCGTTGACGGGCAAGGGTCTTGACCTCGCACAACTCCGCAGCACCCAGGATTGGCAGTTGCGCTATGCGCTGGCCAAAGCTGAAGGTGTTGCAGAGGTCGCCAGCGTCGGTGGCTTCGTCAAGCAATATAGTGTGATTATTGATCCTCGTCTTTTGCAAAGTTTTGGCCTGTCCTTGAAAACTGTGCGCGATGCCATCCGTGCCAGCAATATGGATACGGGCGGGCGTACCGTCGAAATCTCGGAAACTGAATATGCGGTGCGCGGACGCGGGCTATTCCGCAACACCAAAGACATTGAAGTGATCGTACTCAAGGCCGATAGCGGGACACCTGTCTTGCTTCGGGATGTAGCCCGGGTGGAGTTTGCGCCTGACGAGCGGCGCGGCATCACCGAACTCAATGGCGAAGGTGAAGTGGTTGGTGGCATTGCCATTCAGCGCTATGGTGAAAACGCTTTATCTGTGATCGACAATGTGAAGGCGCGGTTGGAGGACGTGAAGTCCAGCCTGCCCGCAGGCACAGAAATCAAGACCGTCTATGACCGCTCTGATCTGATCAAGCGTGCCATCGAAACCTTGAAAAGCACATTGACCGAAGAGAGCCTGATTGTTGCTGCGGTCTGTGTGATTTTTCTTTTACACATCAGAAGTGCACTGGTTGCCATCTTGATGCTTCCCATTGGCATCCTTATTGCGTTCATCTTCATTCATCTATTGGGGCTTTCATCCAACATCATGAGCCTGGGCGGTATTGCAATTGCGATTGGTGCTATGGTGGATGCGGCCATTGTCATGATCGAAAACGCCCACAAGCACATGGAGCGGGCACCACCTGACAAGCCGCGCATCGACATTATTGTAGATGCCGCCAAGGAAGTTGGCCCAGCGCTGTTCTTTGGATTGTTGATTATAACGGTGTCATTCCTCCCCATCTTCGCGCTTGAAGCACAGGAAGGGCGCCTGTTCAAACCGCTGGCCTATACCAAAACCTTCGCGATGGCGACGGCGGCGTTTTTGTCGATCACACTTGTGCCGGCCCTGATGTTCCTGTTCATTCGCGGGCGCATCATTGCAGAGCACAAGAACCCCATTAACCGGCTTTTGATCTGGCTTTATCGACCGATTATCAAAGGTGTTCTTAAAGCCAAGACCTTTACCATTCTTGTGGCGTTGGTGGCTTTAGGCGCAAGTTACTGGCCTGCATCCAAACTTGGTTCGGAGTTCATGCCTACCCTCAATGAGGGAACGCTGTTTTATATGCCGACGACATTGCCCGGCCTGTCCGTCACCAAGGCAGCTGAGCTGCTGCAGACCCAGAACAAGATCATCAAATCCTTCCCTGAAGTGGAGTCTGTGTTTGGTAAATCAGGTCGCGCCGCTACGGCCACGGACCCCGCACCCACAGAAATGATCGAGACCATCATCAATCTCAAACCTAACACCGAATGGCGAAAGGGTGTGACTGTTGACAGCTTGATCAATGACATGGACAAGGCCTTGCAGTTTCCTGGCGTGTCTAATGCCTGGACCATGCCGATCAAGGCCCGCATTGATATGCTTTCCACCGGCATTCGCACACCCGTTGGCATAAAAGTGTTTGGACCTGACTTGAAGGAGATTGAGCGGTTGGGCCGCGAGATTGAAAAGGCGCTGCGGCAGCTGCCAGATACATCGAGCGCCTTCTCTGAGCGGGTGATTGGCGGCTATTATCTGGAAATCACGCCTGACCGTGAACGTCTCGCGCGTTATGGTTTGATGGTGCAGGATGTGCAGGATACGATTGCCATGGCTTTGGGCGCAGAACCCATTACTACGGCGGTTGAGGGGCGAGAGCGTTACGCCGTCAATCTGCGTCTGCCGCGTGACCTGCGCAGTGACCCTGAAGCCATTGCCCGCAATGTACGGGTGAGTGGTGCAACGGGCGTGTCGGTGCCTTTGGGTGAAGTGGCCGACATCAAACTCACCACCGGGCCTTCAACATTGCGCACAGAGAATGCGCAGCTTGCCGCTTATGTGTTTGTTGATACACGCGACAGTGACATTGGCGGCTATGTGGCCAAGGCGCAAAAGGCCGTGGCTGATAATGTGAAGTTCCCGCAAGGTTACTATGTGACGTGGAGCGGACAGTTTGAATATCTAGAACGTGCAAAGGCCAAGCTGAAACTGGTGGTGCCTTTCACACTGCTTATCATTTTTCTGCTGCTCTATCTGAACTTCGGTAAGCTGACGGAAACGCTGATCGTCATGTTGTCTCTGCCATTCTCGCTGGTGGGCGGGCTGTGGCTGATGTGGTGGATGGGGTTCAATCTTTCTGTTGCCGTTGCTGTAGGCTTCATTGCGCTTGCAGGTGTTGCCGCAGAAACCGGTGTGGTAATGCTCATTTATTTGCAGAATGCGCTTGAGGAATGGAAGCATCGCGCAGCATCCGAGGGACGCATCTTCACCGAGGCCGATCTCTATGGTGCGATCATGGAAGGGGCCGTAGACCGTGTGCGCCCCAAGATGATGACAGTGGCTGCCATCATGGCGGGGCTTCTGCCGATCTTGTGGAGCACAGGCACTGGCTCTGAAGTCATGCAGCGCATTGCCGTGCCGATGATTGGCGGTATGGTATCATCCACCATCCTCACACTTGTTGTTATTCCCGCAATCTTCGCTCTCACTGAGGGTGCAAGAATGCAATTTAAGAAGAAGTCCAAAACCAAACTTGCTGAAGCCAACGCCTGAACCAAAGAAAGGAAACATCATGGCAAAACCTACAATCAATCGTCGCTACTTGTTGGCTGCAACAATCAGCTTACTGACGCCGCCAAGTACGAACGCTTGGGCTGCAAGCTATCCACCCATTAAAGCTTACCGCAATCCAGGCTGTGGCTGCTGCGAGAAATGGGCGGCGCAACTCAAACAAGCTGGCTTTGATATTACAATGGCGGACGATCCGAATTTAGACGCGCGGCGCACCGCAGCGGGTGTTCCTGCTGATATCGCCGGAT
>JAYTSN010000203.1:0-1476 GCA_043745625.1 Aestuariivirga sp.
TTTCACCTCGCGCCCCACGATCATGTTCACCAATGCCGCAGGCGAAGTTGACTTCACAGGCGTATCGCCCACCAGCTTGCCATCGCGCAACACCGCCACTCGGTCTGCCAGTTTAAAAATCTCGTCCAGCCTGTGCGAAACATAAATCATGCCAACCCCGCGCGCCTTCAATCCGCGAAGCACGGCAAACAAACGCTCCACCTCATCAGCAGGCAAACTCGCCGTGGGTTTATCCAACACAAACACATCAGCATCCGTGGCCAGCGCCCGCGCAATTGCCACGAGTGATTTTTCTGTGCAGCTCAAATCTTGAATGCGCCGTGAAGGATCAAAATCGCAGCCAACGAGTTTCAAACATTCTGCTGCCCGCGCTTCAGTGGCCCGCCAATTGATAAGCTTACCACGCATCGAAAAGCCTTGAGCCAAACCAACATTTTCGCCCACACTCATCCGTTCAACCAAACCTAAATCTTGGTGGATGAAAGCCGCCGACTGTTTTTGATTGGGCTGCGGGGGCCGGTGCGCATAAGGTTGCCCCTTAAACAAAATGCGCCCGTCATCAGGCTTATGAATGCCAGCCAGTGCTTTAATCAATGTCGATTTGCCAGCACCATTCTCGCCAAGCAGGGCCAAAATCTCGCCGGACGCTAAATTTAACGACACATTGCTCAATGCTGTAGTGCCACCAAAACTCTTGGTGACATTCTCAAATGCAACAAGCATTTGTGCCAAAGATTATCGCTCCCCAAAAAGGCTGTGGTGTTCCACGGCTCATTAATTTGGGACAACTGTATTACAGGCAGGTTTTATTACAAGCTCCTAAACCGTCCCACTGCCCTTCAAAGAGAGGTGAAAAAACTAATGCGTAACTAACCAAGCCTTGGCCTTTTCTGCCAAAACTTCAACAGGCTCTGCAAAATCGAGCTTCAAGGCCAGCTCATCGGCAGCAGGCTCTTCCAGCGTTCGCAATTGGCTGTCTAAAAGCGATGGCGGCATAAAATGCCCCTGCCGCGCACTAATCCGTTCCTGTAGCAATTCACGCGGTCCGCTCAAAAAAATAAAATAAACCTTGCGGTGCGCTGCCTTGGCAATGGCCTCGCGGTAAATCCGCTTCAAAGCCGAACACGAACCAACCGCACCCTCACGTCCAGCCAGAGACGCGCCCACCGCCGCCAACCACGGCCAACGATCTTCATCTGTCAGCGGATTACCAACCGACATCTTCGCAACATTCTTTGCCGGATGCAAGCGATCTCCCTCCACAAAATGTGCCGATAATTTTTCCGCCAGCAACTCGGCCACAGAAGTCTTCCCACAAGAAGCGACACCCATGACAACGCAAGCGCCTTTAAAGAACCGAGGTGATCCCGCCATCGACATAGAGAATGTGTCCATTGATAAATGATGATGCATCTGAAGCTAAAAATATCGCTGCACCGACGAGTTCATCTGTGTTGCCCCAGCGGCCAGCAGGCG
>JAYTSN010000204.1:0-4478 GCA_043745625.1 Aestuariivirga sp.
GACGCTTTCAGATTTTCCTCATGATGTTCTGCCGTGCGCGTACCGGGAATTGGGATGATGTGATCGCCCTGTGCTAGAACCCACGCATTGGCCAGAGAGGCGGGTGCCCAGCCGCGCTCATGCGCGTAAGCTTTAAATTTTTCGATGTAGGTTATGTTACTCGGCCAGTTTTCAGGTTGGAAGCGCGGCATAGATTTGCGCCATTCTGTGTTTGGCATTTTTGCAGGTTCAACCGCCACGTCTGTAAAAACACCGCGCCCGACAGGCGAGAACGCAACAAGTGCTGTGCCATGGCGCTTACAGGCTTGGATCAAGCCCAGCTCGGGAAGCCTCGTCCACAGCGAATATTCATTTTGAACAGCACGCACATGATGCATTTTCGAAGCGCGTTCTAGCGTATGTGGTGCCACTTCAGAAAGGCCGATGCCGCCGATTTTCCCTTCTTTCACAAATTGCGCCATTGTGGCCATCACATCCTCGATTGGGATAGCATGGTCACGACGGTGCACATAATAAAGATCGACATGATCGACGCCCAACCGTTTCAATGAGCCTTCTAGGCATTCGCGCATGAATTCAGCGCTATTGTTAACGCCGCGCGGATCTGGGTTGATGCCGCCTTTTGTGGCGATAGAAATCTTGTTTCGTGCGGCGGGGTATTTTTTCAGATGTTCGCCAATCAGCGTTTCCGAAATATAGGGCCCATAGATGAGCGCTGTATCAATATGAGGGCGATCCTGAGCAAAAACGCGGTCTAGCGCTTTGCGGCTGGTTTCATCATCCGCAGGCCCAAATGCGCCTGCGATGCTCATTGCTCCAAACCCCACTTCATCAATTATGGGGCCGTTTTTTCCGAGTTGTCTTTGTTTCATGATTACCGCTTATCAGATGCGGCGAAATTACGCCATTCTTGACGCATGCGCTCTGTGCGGCTACGGCATGCAATTATGAACATTGTACGCTTCGCACCCTCGCCCACTGGGCGCATTCACATTGGTAACGGCCGCGCCGCTATCTTGAACTGGCTGTTTGCTTTGAAAACAAATGGCCAATTTATTTTGCGCTATGATGACACTGATACGGCACGCTCCACGCAGGAATTTGCCGATGGCATCAAGACCGATGTGGAATGGCTGGGGATCACGCCACACCGCGTAGAATGGCAGAGCAAGCGCTTTGATCGTTACGACGAAGTGGCGGCGGATTTGCGGGCGCGCGGATTGATTTATGCTTGCTATGAAACGGCCGATGAACTTGACCGCCGCCGAAAGCGCCTGCAGGCGCGCGGGTTGCCACCAATTTATGACCGGGCTTCTTTGAAGTTGACGCCTGAGGAACTTACCGCGTTTCAGGCCGAGGGCCGCAAGCCGCATTGGCGCTTCAAGTTGGCCAATGCGCCGGTTGATTGGGTGGATTTGGTCCGTGGGCCCGTTCATATCGATACGGCAACATTATCTGATCCCGTTTTGATCCGCGAAGATGGCACTTATCTTTATACCTTGCCCTCGGTGATTGATGATGTGGATATGGCCGTCACACATGTTATCCGTGGTGAAGACCATGTGGTGAACACGGCTGTGCAAATTGAGATTACGCGGGCGATTGGCGGCACGGTTCCAGCTTATGGGCATTATTCTATGCTACTTGGTTCTGATGGCAAGGGATTATCGAAGCGCATTGGTTCGCTTTCCATTCAATCATTGCGTGAAAGCGGATTAGAGTCGATGGCTGTCGTTTCGCATGCGGCGTTGCTTGGAACCTCCGACAATATTCATCCGTGTACGGATATTCAGGAATTAGTGGACGGGTTTGATCTTGGTAAGTTAAGCCGCGCGCCTGCTCGCTTTGATGAGGCGGAATTGGCTGGATTGAATGCGAAGCTTTTGCATAAGACACCATATGCGTCTATGGCAAACCGCCTTGATGGTGTGTCGGAAGCGATGTGGCTGGCGTTTCGCGGCAACATAGAAAAGCTTTCGGATGTCGCTCAGTGGCGCGATGTGATCAATTCCAACGGCAAGTTTGCTGTAGCTGCTGACGATGCTGGCTTTATAGCCAAGGCGCGTGAATTGCTGCCGCAGAAGCCTTGGGATATAAACACTTGGAAAGTGTGGACTGACGCGGTGAAGGCCGCAACTGACCGCAAAGGGAAAAGCCTGTTTATGCCACTGCGCATGGCCTTGACCGGGCTTGATCATGGGCCGGAATTGGCTGCGCTTTTGCCGTTAATTGGGCGGGAAAACGTACTTGAACGGCTGTGACAATTGTCAACGTTTACGTTGACAATTATGGACACGATCTCCATTATCTGAATAGCGAAGGAGCAAAGACTCCTGCATTTAATGGGAATACCCGATCTCAGGGAAAGAATGTAAATGGAGGAAGAGGGAAACATTTTTTTCAGGAGAAACTCATTTCATGAAGTAAACAGAATTCCGCCGCTGGCTGAAGGAGCGCGGCTGTACTTTTGAAACACGTGAAGGCGGTACAAGCCACATGATCGTGAGATACAAAGATAAAGAAACGACTTTTCCGATGCATGGCAGCAAAGAGATTGGTACGGGCTTGGTTCAAGCCATCAAGAAGCAATTGGGATTGAAATGATCAAGTATCGCGTAAAACTGACACCCGATGACAACGGCACCTTGTTGGTGACTTCACCAGATTTTCCAGATGTCATCACATTTGGCGAAACCCGTGAAGATGCTTTGCATTATGCCGTCGGTGCGTTTCGTGAAGTTATTGCCGCACGTATTCATTATAAAGTGCCCATTCCAAAACCTTCCCGCATCAAGGCGGGCGAACCTTTCATTATGTTGCCTTTGCAAACCGAAATGAAAGTTCGGCTTTATGAAGCTTTGCAAGAGAATGGTATGAAGAAAGCTGAATTGGCTCGCATGCTGAATTTGCACCGTCAGGAAATTGATCGCCTGCTGGATTTCAAACAATCAACCAGCATTGGGAAAATTGAGGCGGCCTTTGCGGCGCTGGGCAAGCAGCTTAAAATTGAGGTTGCCGACGCGCCTTAATAGGCGCAACATTGTTGCCATGATCCTTGTTGGCCAATATGACTCGCCGTTTGTGCGCCGTGTCGCTGTCACGCTGCATCACTATCATATGCCGTTTGAGCGCAATGCGCTTTCGGTGTTCTTCAACATGAAGGCGATGCGGGAGATTAATCCCTTGGTGCGCGTGCCGGCTCTGATTATTGAGAATGGTGAAACGCTGATCGATTCAGGGGCCATTATTGATTATCTGGATCACAAGGCAGGGCAAGCGCGGTCACTCACGCCTGTCAATGGGCCGGAACGACGCAAGGTTTTGCATGCGGTGGCGCTGGCCACGGGTTGCGTCGATAAGACCATGGCGACATTTTTTGAACGCTACTATCACGAAGCAAAAGCGCTTTCGAAAGAGTGGGAGAAGCGTTGCATGGATCAGCTCCATGCAGGATTAGTGGCGTTGGAGAAAGATTGCGGCACACCGTGGTTTTCGGATCTCCATATGAGCCAAGCGGATGTTTCTATCGGGTGCATGATTGGTTACATCAAGCTGCGCGTTCCGGAAGCATTTCCAGCTGATAAATATCCAAAGCTGCATAGGCTGTCGATGCATTGCGAAATGCGCGAGGAGTTTACGTCGTGCAGGCCAGCCGCAAATGAGACTGTGCCGGCGAGATCATAAATTAAAAGACGGCATTGCATTTTCCAGATCGGTGATGCGTTCATAGGCCACTGCTCCCAGATTTGAGACACCATTCATCAGCAAAGCTTCGCGCGTGGATTTGAGATCTGGATCGACGAAGGTTTTTTCCAGTGCGATGCGCAGGTGATTTGGATTACCTGAGCGCGTGACAAAGGGAAGGCTTGGCACCATTGGAGACTGGGCAATTTTCACCAGACCGTCCAACACCTCAGGACGATATTTTTCGGCGAGCGCCACGCACACTGCGTCAATGGCACAGACATCGGCTTTGCCTTCGCGCACAGCCTGTAATGAATTGAGGTGTCCGCCTGAAAGATAAGCACGTTCAAAGAATTCACCACCTTTCAAAAAAGGTGCAAAAACCAGTTTCAGCGCCAACATGCCAGACATGGAATCCATTGCGTTTACGGCCGGGATTTTTCCGTGAAATTCTTGAAGTGGCGTGGCTTGGCGCGCGAAGATGAAACTGGAATAACTGGCATCGTTGCATCCCGAGCAAGTATAATGTGGGGTTGCAACATAATTCAATAAGCCTTTGAATTTATGCGTAAATGGATAGCCGCAGGTTTGGCTAAAAATGAGGTTTGGATTGGACCATGGATCCAAATATGGGCTTTCGCGATCAAGTGCCGCGCTCAATCCAGCGTAACGTTGAAAGCAGGCCCAGAATGCATCCGTGTGCTCGCGGATTTCGGGCCAATCATACATGGGGAGAGTTGCTTTAATCATTCTGCTTCGTTGGGACTGTTCAATTTGAATATCATAATATAGAC
>JAYTSN010000205.1:0-4474 GCA_043745625.1 Aestuariivirga sp.
GGAAGACGCTCAAAAGCCAGCGCCTCGCACACCGGACTTTCAAGAGCCCGGACCATCTCGAAGAAACCATCAACACCGAAATCACAGACATGAATGCAAACCGCAAAAACCATCCGTTGGCCAATCTGCGAATCTCTGCTTAGGTTATCGAACATGGGGGCGAACTCTTAATGAAGCGAGATCACCATGACGCGTTTTTTTAGTCGTTCTACCTTTTTGGCCCTGAGCCTGTTTCTGCTGGCTCAACCTTCCTTTTCAGCTGCTTCAAAAAAAGACATAAATGACTGCGGCGGCAAACAACCTGGTGTCATTATCAAGGGCTGCACAGCGGTTTTTGAGAAATCCAAAGGCAATGCCCATACGCAGGCCTCGGCGCTTTACAACCGGGGCTTGGCTTATGGGCGGCAGAACAACGGCGACCTTGCGTTGAAGGATCTGAACGCTGCCTATGACCTGATCAAAGGCGACGAAGACAAAGAAGCCAAGCTCGCCTACAACCTGCATCTTGAGCGCGGAAAGCATTACTATTTCGGTGGCGACTATGCTGCCGCCGAGACAGATTTCCGGGCCGCCAAGGCGCTCAACAATGTCGAACCTCAGGCGGCGCTGAACCTGGCTTTCGCGCTCAACTCTCAGGAAAAATTTGAAGACGCAGACAAGGAGTTGTTCTGGGCGCTGGCACTGAATGAAAAAGATCCGACAGCTCTTGCCCTGTCAGGGATCGTCAATTTTTATCTTGGCCGCTATGACAAAGCTGCAGATCGGACCAACGCTGCGCTATCATTGGCACCTGACATGGCCTTCGCGCTTAATAATCGCGCCTTGATCTCTTACTGGCAGGGCAACGCCCAGGCCGCTATGACCGAACTCGACAAGGTTATCGCGGGGCAACCCAACAATGCCTGGGCTTTGTCGCTTCGAGCCCGCATCCACACAGAGCGGAAAGAACTCACCGAAGCCCGAACGGCTGTGGACGCGGCATTGGCGGCTGATGCGAAATCGGCACGGGCGCATTTTACCAATGGTCTGGTGCTTGTGGGAGAAGGTAAATTCGCGGACGCGCAGAAAGAATTCGATGCAGCCCTCGCCCTAGACAAGACTCTGACGGAAGCACTGATTGAAAGTGGCAAACTTGCCGATGCACAGAATGACACGCAAGCTGCCTTGGACTGGTATGACAAGGCAATAGCGGCACCTACTCCCTCTGATCAGGACAAGGTGCGCCAAGAAAAGACCAAAGCATTGCGCCAAGCGCTGCAGGACAAGATCGACAGACCCACGAAGCTTCAAGCCGCATGTCACGGCGGTGACGATGTAGCAGGCCTTAAAGCCTGTGAAGAACTGTTGTCTATGACAAGCGACAAACAAGAACAAATCGCTCTGCTCGAGGCAAAAATGAAACTCCGGCCCTTGCTGGCTGACGCCGACCGCATTCTTGTCATCGAACCGAAAAACGTGAAGGCGCTCATCAGCCGTGGAAAGATCAAGAACGGCAGTACCGATGCAGACCCAATTGGCGTATTGGCTGATTTTACGGCAGCTCTCGAACTTGACCCGAAAAACGAGGATGCCTTGTTCTTCAGGGCAGTCGTCAACCGCAAATTGGATAATCAAACTGCGACATATGCTGACATTGATGCACTAACGGCATTGCATCCGGATTCTCCTCGTCCCTTGTTTATGAAAGCCTCGTTCCTGCTGTCGTTGCGAGACTATGCAGGCGCACTGCCTATTGCGGAAAAATGGGTAACCGTTGCTCCGACCGATGTCATTGCTTGGCAACACTTAGGTTTGGTCTATTGCGGACTCCGGCGCACCGTTGACGCGGAAGGAGCTCTCAAAAAGGCGCAAGCCATCAAGCTTGATGATCCCTCCAACAATTTGCTTGCCGCCTATATCGCTATCAACAAAGGCGATGCCGCCAAGGCTGTTGGCCTGACGACAGCTGCCATCAACTCAAATTCACCCAATCCGAGTAAACCAGCAGCACTACTGGCCCGGGCGCGCGCCTATCTTGAGGCCGGTGTGAGCGCTGGCGCTTTAGCAGATTCGGAGGCGCTGCTTAAAATATTGCCAACAAACCCGCCGTCACGGCAGGTGCATGCCGAGGCCCTGTTGCTGAGCGGCAACGCGAAGGATGCACTGAAGGAAGCAGAAGCAATTCTTTCAGGCGGAAGGCAATATCCTGATGTGCTGCGCGTCAAGGCAGGGGCACAAGTGGCACTCGGACATGCTGCGGTTGCTCTCCCCGTCATTGACCAATTGCTGAAAGACGAACCTGCGAGCGGGCAACTGGTGTTGCTGCACAGCAAGGCCATGCAAGCTCAAGGCAACAGCTCTGCAGCAAGTGCTGATTTGGAAAAGGCTGTGAAACTGATGCCCAATGACATGCCCTTGCTCGGCCAACTGGTGCGCTCGCAACTTGCCTCAGGGCAAGCGGATGCAGCACTCTCGTCGCTCGCCGGCAAACCTGATTCCGCTTCCATCTTTGCATTGCGCGGCCAAGCCCTGTTGATGAAAGGCGTTAAACCTAAGGCTTTAGAGGCGCTTGAAACGACGTTGAAACTTGATAGCAATAATTTTCTGGCGTTGAAATTGATGGGTGATCTTTATGCTGATCTTGGCAGTAATGATTTGGCGTTGCAATATTATGGTCGTGCCGCTGCGGCACCTGCAATCGGCGATGACGCCAAGCTGGCAGAAGATGCAAAAGCTGCTCGTGCTAAGTTGATCGAGGCAATGGCTAAGAAAAAAGCGGGAAACGGGGGTTAGCCTCTTTGCCGCTCTCGGCGGCCTCGTCGAGAAAATTCAAACCTCGATGGAAGTTTGGGGCGAGCTTATCAAGGTCTTTGACCATAATCTTCGGCTTTTCCGAACTGACTGATGACGCGGTTTACCTCGCCTCCAAAGATTAAGGCCAGAGCGGATAGATATATCAAGAACATAGCCGCAAACAAGCCGGAGAGTGATGAATAGGTTGAAGCGAAGGAGTTAAAATTTACAAGGTAGATTGAGACGGCGTCGGCTAGAATAACCCAGACAATGACAGTGAGAACGACTCCCGGGAGAATGAAGCGCATCGGCATTTTTTGGGCTGGTAGGACGTAATGTGAAATCTGCAGTCCAAGCAATAAAAGAAGGATGGCTATTGGATATCGTAATTGATCGATTGTTGCGAAATTTGCAAGTTGAGCCGGGGCAATGTTGGTGAGAACAGTTTTGAAGACTGGGAACAACACCAGCAAAATGGCAACGGCTAATAATAAGGCTGCCGCACCAATTACAAAAACAACATTTATGGCATAGACGTACCAAAGGGATCTGGTGTCTTTAAGATTGTAAGCTCTATTTAATCCAACGCGCACGGAGTCAACGCCAGCCATAGCGCTCCAAATTGTAAGTGCCGCGGAAATGCTTAATAGCCCACTCCGCGGCACGGTGAGGATGGATTGGATTTCGTTCATCAACGGTTTTACGATTTGCACTGGAGCAACACTGAGGAGAAAATTAATCACTTGCTCAGCCAGTCTGGCACTGCCGAAGAAGCCTGCCAGCGTGGTCAGGAAAATGAGAAAAGGAAATATCGAGAAGATGGTGCGGAAAGCGATGTTGCCTGCCAATGGAATGGCTTCATCTGCAAACAGGCGCTTGAGGGCATCTCTAAACAATGCCAAGACGGCTCGTATTGAATCATTCATTGCTGGTTTGTAGCGAGATAATTGGAAAATTCCTATGGGTTCTGCATCTCCCAATGCCCGTTTAGTGGCGGTTGCTCCGGCATTGTTTGTGGTTTTGTGGGCTACTGGTTTTGTGGTGGCGCGACTTTCGGCTGGCCATGTTGCACCAGTATGGTTTTTGGGTCTGCGTTTTCCAATTGCGTGTTTGTTCATGTTAGGCGTGGCGGTTTATCAAAGGGCTTCGTGGCCTGATGCCGCGCACGCGTTTCATGCTGCTATTGCAGGTGCTTTTATGCACGGGGCATATTTGGCTCCCATATATTGGGCTGTGGCGCATGGTCTGCCTGCTGGTGTATCGGCGTTAATCGTGGGGTTACAACCACTGCTTACGGCGTTTTTGGCAGCGTGGATTTTGGGTGAGCAGATTCACAGGCGGCATTGGATGGGGCTTTTGGTGGGGTTGATTGGCATTGCGTTGGTCATTTCGCCCAAGCTGCATTTTCAGGGTGCCCAAGGGATAACACCGCTGACGGTTGGCCTCGCACTGTTTGGAGCTTTGTGCATTTCATTTGGCACGGTCTATCAAAAGCGCTTTGCAACAGGCATTGCATTGGCCACGGGTGGCACGTGGCAATATGTGGGCGGCAGTGTGGTGGTTTTGATCAGCGCTTATTTTGTGGAAGATTTCTTTTTTGATAACTCGCACCAAGCTTGGTTTGCACTCGGCTGGGCGGTGATTGTTTTGTCGATTATTGCCATAACGCTGATGATGATTTTGATCCGCGAGGGCGCAGTTT
>JAYTSN010000206.1:0-4463 GCA_043745625.1 Aestuariivirga sp.
TTGAGCTGAAAAGAAAAAAATAGACAGTTCTGGGCAGTTAACCATTTTATGCATGGCTTTATGCATTTCAGCATTTCACCATTGCATTGTCACAATTTACGATTATTTCAGTTATTGCGTTTATTTCGTTTATCAGCAATTATTGATTTAGGGCGCGATAGACGCTGATTGGCCGATTCTGGCTTGAAATTTAGGAGGAATGACAAATGCTTGCGCTACTCGACCAAGGTCAAGGTCCTTTCGTGGCGAATGAAGCTGAAGCCACAATTGCAAAGGCCGCAGCCGATAAGCTGCGAACTGTCGCAAAGGCTGGCCAAGATATCAAAATCCACGTGCAAGGTGCCAGCAACGTAATCGTACCGCTTCCGGCGCGTGCAGTTGAATTGATTTTCAAAATTTTAGAAACCATGGGCGAGGGTGTGCCAATTTCTGTCATTCCTCACCAAGCCGAACTTACGACTCAACAGGCTGCTGATTATCTGAATGTTTCTCGTCCATTTTTAGTGCAACAAATTGAAGCGAACAAACTGCCATACCGTAAAGTTGGCAGTCATCGGAGAGTTAAATTTTCAGACCTTGTGGAGTTTGAAAACAAATCGAAGGTCAAACAAAGCGATGCTATGAAACGTATCAATGAACAGGCGCAAAAACTCGGACTTGATTGATGATTTCGACATTTACAGCTTTCATTGATGCAAACGTTTTTTACGGGGCGAGACTTCGAAGTCTCGTCCTTTTTGCTGCTCAAACGAAACTATATCGGGCGCGATGGACTGAACGCGTCAATGACGAATGGATTGACGCTGTTGTTAAGAAAGCTAAAAAACCATCGGTTACAAAAGAAGCTTTGCAACTCACACGACTTGCAATGAATGAAGCAATTATGGATAGCTTGATCGAAAACTATGAGCATCTTGAGGAAGGGTTAAAACTTCCAGACCCAAAAGACAATCACGTGTTGGCCGCTGCTATACACGGTCACGCTTCCACAATTGTTACATTCAATCTCAAAGATTTTCCCGATGATTATCTTTCGAAATTTAAGATTCATGCAACTCATCCTGACCAGTTTTTGATTGATGCGTTTTACATTTCACCTGACCATTTCATTGAAGCAGTTATGCAAGATTTTCAGCACTACAAGCAACCACCGCTCACTTTTTCTGAATACATCCAGTCATTGAAAACGGCAGGCTTGCCGAGATTTTGTCCGAGCTTGAAGTTTTAATTGCGTGAAATTTCCAAAGATGGCCCAGAACACAAAACACCACTACACCGAAAGCGGCCTTCGCAACATTTGGCTGGCCAATGGCTTTAAAGAACACAAGACGGCTTACGGCAAGGGCATTGCTTTTGATAACATCGAAGGGCTTCACCGTGAAATTGGCCGCAACCTGTGCGCCTATCGTCCACGCTTGACGGGGCCAGAGTTTCGGTTCTTGCGCCATGAGCTTGACCTCTCACAATCCGCCCTTGCCGCTTTGCTGGGCAATAACGATCAAGCCGTGGCTCTATGGGAAAAATCCAAGGTGAAAGTTCCGACATGGGCCGATAGGCTTATGCGAGCGCTTTACCGCGAACACATGGGCGAGAATGTGAAAATCAGAAAGTTGATTGAGGCGGTGGCAGTATTGGAAAACAGCAAGTCATTGCCAACGCGCTTTGAGGCAAGAGAAACGGCTAAGGGCTGGACACTGAAAGCGGCTTGAAAAAGCTTCGAAAAAATATCTTAAATCTTAATCTATGGTTTTATGACTGCCGTCAAGAAAATGCCTGAGCAACACAACTGCAGCTATCAAATATTTTGGATTCTTTACTTTCAATTTGTCTCCAAACGTGAGTTCTATTTCTCGGATCAAATCATTTTTCTCAGCATTGGAAATAACAAGTAAGCTCATGTGCCCTTTACTATCCGGCGTTTGGCTGACCAGCGTTAATATAGCTGCTGGCATCGCTTCGAAAAACGCCTTGTCAATGTAATCCATTTTGGCGGAAATCTCAGGTATTTCCCCTGCGGCCGATTGAATTTCTTTAACTGCTTCCGTCCCCTTAAACACAGTCTTACATAATTCGACCATTCTTTCGTCGAGACTCAAACTTTCATTCCACAAATCGACGATGCTAGGTGCTAAAAATGAAAACGGTTCCGAAAGATGCACCTGTTGTAGTTCTTGGATTTGAAACTTTCTCTCCAATACGAGTGCGCTTGAATTTCGGATGCAGTCCTGCATCATGCTGACAGGGTCACCTTGGTCTTTCTCAATTTCATCGCCAGCCCTATCTCTAATTTCGCTGACAGTGCCCAAATCTCGAACAAGTTCCATAATAAACACTATAGGGCGCGTATCGTTAGCCAAAGCCGCGCTTCGAAAAACAATAATCGAGAGCATCACGAAAGAAAGCTGCGTTACAGTTGATGTGAACTTAGAAAATCTCATAGGAAACCTCGCCGCTTCTCTTTGACGCCGTTAATTTGCACGGATTCAACAAAAATACTAATAGGGTTTTGCTAAAGTAGCAACGCGCACCCAAACATAACCAGCTCGCATAGTTTGAATTTGTAAAATTTCAGGGCGATGAACTAGTTATCAACGCCAACTGTCGATAAAGTGCACAACTCAATAGCCATCGCCAATGTTCGCCTGAATTTGCTATAGACCATATACAATGAAAATCCCGCTGGACTAGGTAATTTCTGAAAATTAGCGCCACAACTCTCCCAGCATTCAAGTGGTGCGCATGAGGTGAATGCAGTGCGATACAGAGACGAAATGCCGGTGCTATCGGATGATTGGCATTGGCGATTAGTGAGATTGTGGTTCAACGGATATCGGTCGCTCGATAAGCGCGGAATAGCATGTCGCTCATACCTAGTCGGAAAATATGAGCAACTTGCGCGGACTTTTCTTGTGCATGCTTTAACACATTCAAAAGTCATCCCTTATGATATTCGCCAGATGTTATCAGAAGCGTTTGATGATGATGGATATTCATCGCTGCAATATCCTAGTCATCGAAAGTTGGAGTTTAAGTTTCGTAAGAAAGGCAACCGAGTCGATGGAATTAGACAAGCGGACATATTGTTGAAGATGAAAAATTCGGTCAAAGAATTCGGAAAAATTGACGCAGCTGTTGCCCATTTAGTTGCCACCTATGGACTATCGAGATCAGAAATATTGAAAATTTGGGGGCGTTATAAAGATGAAGGACTACACGGCTTTATATTGAATTGGTTTTCTGATCTCAAATTGACGGATAGTAGTACAACCATCGAAAGCCTCGGCCAATATTGGTTTGAGGGGGAACTAAGAGGGCATAGTCCAAATAAAAGCTGAATAAAACGGACGCGAAGCCTTTTGCAATTGGAAGCGAAGTGCTTTCTATAGGTTCTCACCGCGTACGGACGGACTCCGACGAAATCAGTAGGTGAGATATGATAGAACCAATTGCAGTAAGTGTGAATGAGGCAGCACGCATGGCGGGCCTTGGTCGCACAAGCCTCTATGCCGCAATAGCAAGCGGTGCACTTAAAACCCGACACTATGGCCGTCGGACTCTGATTGAGGTTGCCTCAATCCATGAGTTCTTGGCCAGCCTTCCTCAAACGAAAATCGCAGTTTGAAAAGTAAAAGGCCCGCTTGGTGCTTCAACACCATCACGGGCCATAAGGATTATTCACCCATGTACAATATCAAAATCTCAAAAACTCGCAAGCCCTTGCCTTTGTGGCAGTGGGCCAACCTCTACAATGCACCACGCGTAAGGCTGCGCTGGCAGGCCGACATTCAAGGCCGTGTCATCTTCTATGAAAGGACGATACACCATGGCTAAGCGCCTCAAAATCACCGCTCGCATTCTGCCCGATGGCAAGCCCTTCAATGTGTTTGGCAGAGAGGCATGGGCACTTTTGGAATTGCATCGATGTGGCCCGCGCGGTTGCACTCCCATCGATAATCCGGGGCCACGGTGGAGCGGTTACGTCCACAAGCTGCGCACCCGATATGGCCTTTCAATCGAAACCGTGAATGAAAATCATGGCGGGCAATTCGCGGGCACTCATGCGCGATATATTTTACACACGAAAATTGAAATCTTAAGCGGTGAACCTTCGCGAGAAATGGCGGTGGCAGCATGAGCGCAGAAATCATCATTGCGGAATGGAGAAAAAACACCCGTGAAATTTTGCGCGTGAGATTCGATAGCTACAAAGGGCATGCGGTGATTTGCATCCGCGCTTGGTATGGCGATAGCGATGGCGTTCTAAAACCTGGACGCGGCGGATTGACGGTTAGCATCCGTCATTTGCCAGCTCTTGCAAGTGCACTGGCCAAGGCAATGGAAATGGCCAGTGTCGCTGGGTTTCTCACGGTGCATGAACCATGAGGGAGTTTTCCAAAATATCGCCTGCCCTTTGGCATTCACAACGCTTCAACACTCTCCCGTCGGATGACGGGAGATACCTC
>JAYTSN010000207.1:0-4455 GCA_043745625.1 Aestuariivirga sp.
CCTTGCGCGCTGTGGTGCCAGAGCCTTTAGAAATCTCTGACCCTATCGTAAATTATGAATTCATCCGCATGCCGGATTCAACGGGCTTTGGAAATTATACTGAATCGGGCCAAGTCATTCCCGTCACTTACAAAGGCGTCTCCGGTGGTTTCGTACATTCGATGTATTTGAATGATGATGCGCCGATTGCAGGTGGCCGCGAGATTTGGGGCTTTCCAAAAAAACTTGGCGCGCCAAAACTACGCGCTGAAAAAGACACGCTTGTTGGCACATTAGATTATGGTTCTATCCGCGTTGCCAACGGCACTATGGGTTACAAGCACCAAGCTCTCGACCTAGCTAAAGTGAAAACCAGTATGGAAGCACCAAGCTTTCTTTTAAAGATCATTCCACATGTGGATTGCACTCCGCGCATTTGCGAGCTGGTGCGATATTATTTGACTGATATCAATCTAAAGGGCGCATGGTCTGGCCCTGCCGGATTGGAATTATTCGATCACGCACTAGCCCCCGTCGCCGAGCTTCCGGTGCGCGAAGTTCTATCGGCCACCCATATTCTCGCTGATATCACCTTAGGGTTAGGCGAAGTTGTTCATGATTATTTGAAATAGGAAACACCCATCATGTTGCTGAAAGATAAAGTCGCCATCATTACTGGTTCTGCATCAGGTATTGGCTTCGAGATTGCCCTGCGTTTTATGCAAGAGGGTGCTTGGGTTGCTATCGCAGATTTAAACGGCGATGCCGCCAAAGCGACCGCTGATAAATTAAACGCGCAAGGCCCAGGCAAAGCCATAGCAATCATGATGGATGTGACGAACGAGGACGCTGTCAACGCCGGTGTGGCTTCAGTTGTTGCGGCTTGGGGTGGCGTCGATATTTTAGTTTCCAATGCTGGCATTCAAATCGTGCACAAGCTGGAAGAATATCCATTCGCTGATTGGAAAAAAATGCTGGCCATTCATTTGGACGGCGCGTTTTTAACATCCAAAGCCGTTCTGCCACATATGTATGCCAAGGGCTCAGGCTCAATCATATTCATGGGCTCAGTGCACTCCAAAGAAGCATCGCCATTAAAGTCTGCATATGTCACAGCCAAACATGGCTTGATCGGCCTGAACAAAGTGATCGCCAAGGAAGGCGCCGCCCACGGTGTGCGCTCCAACGTCATCTGCCCTGGCTTCGTCAAAACCCCACTGGTCGAAAAACAAATCCCCGAACAAGCCAAGACACTTGGTATTTCAGAAGATGATGTGGTGAAGAAGATCATGCTTGGCGGCACAGTGGATGGCCAGTTCACAACAGTTGATGACGTGGCGCAAGTAGCGCTGTTATTTGCAGCCTTCCCAACCAATGCACTGACTGGGCAGTCGCTCGTGGTGAGCCATGGTTGGTTTATGGAGTGAGCGTAGCGAGACTGCGAAACACGTAGATTTTTTCGGGAATGACGGCTCGTGAAATTTCTACGTCTCCATTCCCAACTTCAATGCCACCCATTGATCGGTAAAATTTTACTGCGCGCTTGTTTTGGGCGATAAATGAAACAACTAAACTCTTTCCACCTTTCCCAACCCCGTTTTGTGCCGCACGCGAAAAAAGTACACGACCAACTCCCTGCCGGTAGTGCTCTGCAAGAACATAAATCGCGTAAACTTCGCCATCACCAAACTCACCACATTTTTTGGTCTGCTGGACCAGATGAAACAAAGCCAATAACTTTATAGTCGACAGTTGCAATGAGTTTGAAGACTTCATTATCCGCAAGTGTTTTCTGCCAACCTTCAGCACGCATTTTGATCGACATATTTTTCAAAAAATCATCAGGCATAATGCCTTCATAAGCCTGCTGCCAACAAAGCACATGAAGTTTCGAAAGCTCATCAATATTTTTTACTGAGCGGCGTTTGGTAAGGAATTTTCATCATCTGGTCAGCGCGTCCAGATTCTCAAACAAATAGATCTTATTTGGTAAGTCGTACATACCCCAGCGATAGATCGATTCACGAACAAACTTGGCACCTAAGCGTTCATAAAAAGTGATCGCATTTTTATTTTCTGACAACACGCCGAGCCATAACGTTTTTCCTCCAATCTTCATCCAATCTTTGGATGCAAGCGAAATCAGAGAGCGACCAATCCCTTTTCTCAAATGCGATTTTGCAACGTAGATGGCTGAGAGGTGCCCAACTGCACCAGATACATTCCCGCTATCATCTTTGCCAGCAATCAATAATCCAACGGCTTGGCCAGCATCATAAGCGCCATAAACAATACGGCCCCCATCTGCTAAGGAATTTTGCCACATTGGCAACCGCGCTTCGAAATTCACATCACAAACAAGTTCATCCGGAACATAACCACTATATGCCTCCCGCCAGCATTGCACGTGAAGTGCTGCAAATGTCTCAGCTTCATCAAACGTGGGGCGACGGTAGATCAAACTCTATCCGGCCAGTTTTGATGGCGCGACAGGACGCGCAAAATTTTAACAAACTCGCCTTCAATACGGTAGAAATTAAGATGACTCTTGTGAACATGAATACGAACACTCCCATCATACTCTTCGCGCAACCTTGCCAGTTCTGGCCGTTCACGAATATTCTTGAAAGTCTGTGTCAAACTGACAAGATATTTGCGCGTGTGCAACACTCCAAAATTGGCGTTGCCGAACTCTTGCAGTGTATAGATGTCTCTTTGTGCCTTGAGAGTAATCTCAAGCCGCATCGCGCGGTTCCAATGTCAAAAGATGTTGGAGAAATTCATCCGGATCAAACGGCACAAATCCACTCGCTTCTCCCTCATCGAGCGCCGCCTGAATTTCAGCATTAGCATCAATGCGCGCCTGATCTTTCCTCAGCATATCCCGAAAATAGTCGCTGATGTTGCTATACTTGCCATCTGAAACTTGCTGTTCGGCAAATTTTTTCAACTTCTTCGGTAACGATACGTTGATAGTATCCATAGCTATCTCCACTTCTGCGGCCAATTATAGCGTCTCCAATTCATCAATCAAAGCCGAAATCACACTCAACCCCTTCTGCCAAAACTGCGGATCAGTTGCATCCAAACCAAACGGCTTCAACAATTCAGAATGATGCTTTGTACCGCCGGCTTTCAGCATTGTGAAATACTTCTCTTGGAACCCTGTTTCACTCTCGCGGTAACGCGCATACAATGAATTCACCAAGCAATCGCCAAACGCATATGCATAGACATAAAACGGTGAATGGATGAAATGCGGGATGTAGGTCCAATAAGTTTCATAGCCGGGCCCAAACTCAATAGCAGGGCCGAGACTTTCAGCTTGAACAGACATCCAAAACGCATTGAGCTGATCAGGCGTCAACTCGCCCTCTTTGCGCGCTTCATGCACTTTGCGTTCGAATGTATAAAACGCAATCTGGCGCACCACAGTATTGATCATGTCTTCGGCTTTTGACGCGAGCAAAATTTTGCGTTTGCCCTTATCCGTCGTTTCTTTCAGCAAAGTTTGGAATGTCAACATCTCACCAAACACCGATGCTGTTTCAGCCAGTGTCAGCGGCGTGTTAGACATCAAAGGCCCTTGCTCTGCAGCAAGCACTTGGTGCACGCCGTGCCCCAACTCATGTGCCAATGTCATGACATCACGCGTCTTGCCGAGATAGTTGAGCAACACGTAAGGATGTGCCGACGGCACTGTTGGATGCGCAAATGCACCCGGTGCTTTACCAGGGCGGCAAGGTGCGTCGATCCAATTCTTATCGAAGAAGGTTTTTGCAATGCTGGCCATTTCAGGTGAGAACGCGCCGTAAGCTTTAAGTACTAATGCTTCAGCTTCGTTCCAAGGCACCTCGCGCGTGTCTTCAGCAGGCAGCGGCGCATTGCGGTTCCAGTGCATCAACTTTTCCTTGCCCAGCCATTTCGCTTTCATTTTATAATAGCGATGCGAGAGTTGCGGATAAGATGCGCGAACCGCAGCAACCAAAGCATCCACCACCGCAGGCTCAACACGGTTGGCCAGATGGCGACTTTCTGCAATATCTTTAAAGCCACGCCACTTGTCTGAAATATCTTTGTCCTTGGCCAACGTATTGGTGATCAATGCGAACAGTTTGATGTTCTCGCCAAATGTTTTGGCCAAAGCTTCAGAACCCTTTTTGCGTTCCACTTCATCCGCACTTTGCATCAAATTTAAAGTGGGTTCGATCGTCAGTTCTTCACCATCCACATTAAACCGCAAACCTGCCATTGTCTCATCAAACAGTCGGTTGAACGCGCCGAACCCCGTTTGAGATTTTTCGAGGAACAACTGTTCCGTTTTATCATCCAGCTGATATGGCTTTTCCTTGCGCAGATTTTCAATCCATGGCCGGTAATGGCCCAGCGCTGGCGTCTTCATCGCTTTTTCCAGCGCACTATCATCAATCTGATTAAGCTCAAGCTCAAAAAACAAAAGCTGAGAACCAAGATCAG
>JAYTSN010000208.1:0-4449 GCA_043745625.1 Aestuariivirga sp.
TCAACCTTGCAAGTTTGCATCGCCGCATTTGGTTATGTTTCCATAATGGCAGCCCATGTAAAACTGCTACAAATATTTTTAAGCCACGGCAATCTCTTGAATACTTGAGCCCAACGCTTAAAGACCATAAAAATGGGATTGCTCCAAACATATGAGGCCAGAATTGCCGCTGGCCAAACCAAAGGCGACACTGCGCAGCTGGCTGTGGTGTTAAAGCTCGCAGTTTTATCTGATCAGCTCAACCAAGGCTCCAAACAGGATAACATTTTTAAGCGCCTTTTTGCCTCATCAGCAAAACCAACAACACACGGGCTTTATATTTATGGCGAAGTAGGCAGAGGCAAAACATTTCTGATGGATTTGTTTTTTGAATCTGTGAGTGCCGTTCCCAAGCACCGCATCCACTTTCATGCCTTTATGCAAGATGTGCACGCCAAACGCACTTCCACCAAATCCAAAAACGTAATTGCCGATATTGCAGATGAGCTTTCGAGCAAGGCGAAATTGCTCTGTCTTGATGAAATGCAAATCAGCGATATTGCCGATGCCATGATTATCGGTCGCTTGTTTGAAGCGCTCTATGCGCGCAGTGTTTGCATCGTAACCACGTCCAATCTCCCACCTGATAAATTATACAGAGAAGGTCTCAACCGCCAACTCTTCATTCCTTTCATCGAATGGATGAATGAACATCTTGATGTTGTGCAAATGGCCGGTGGAGTAGATTATCGTTTGGGCCGCATGGCCTCCAGGGTTTCCTATCTGGTGGGCAATAACACGTCCGAAACGATAGAAATTTGGGATGAGCTGACCGATCATTCCGCAGGTGAATCAATTGCCATTGAAGTTTTGGGCCGCAAACTGGTTGTGCCCAAAGCGGCGCGTGGTTGCGCGCGCTTTACCTTCGCCGAACTCTGCGAAAACCCGCTTGGCGCTCCTGACTATCTGGCGCTGGTCAAAAACTTTCGCACCATCTTCATCGATCATGTTCCCGTGATCAAAGCCAGCCACCGCAATGAAGCCAAGCGCTTTATTCTGATGGTTGATACATTTTATGACTCTAAAATAAAGCTGGTGATCTCTGCGGCAGCACCTCCCGAAAAACTTTACCCCACAGGCCAACACGCCAAGGAATTTGCCCGCACCGTCTCACGCCTTAAAGAAATGCAATCTGCCAGCTGGTGGAAAACGACTTAAAGTGATTGGCGCACGTCAACAATCTTGTCTTGAAGCTATCTAATAACAGGTCTAGGAAGGCCGAAATATCGCACTGCAACACGAGGATATAAACAGAATGGCGCGTCGGAAAATCGCATTAATCGGTGGTGGCATGATCGGGGGCACTTTGGCCCATCTGGCAGCACTTAAAGAGCTCAGCGATATTGTGGTGTTTGATATTGCCGAAGGACTGCCCCAAGGTAAATCTCTCGACCTTTCCCAATCCGGCGGCGTTGATGGCTTTGACGTAAAACTTTCCGGCACCAATTCTTATGAAGCAATCGCAGGCGCAGATGTCTGCATCGTCACCGCAGGTGTTCCGCGCAAACCCGGCATGAGCCGTGATGATTTGCTTGGCATTAATCTCAAAGTCATGGCCTCGGTCGGTGCGGGCCTCAAAGCCCATGCGCCAAATGCTTTCGTGATCTGCATCACCAATCCTCTGGATGTGATGGTGTGGGCCTTGCAAAAATATTCGGGCCTGCCCACAAATAAGCTGATCGGTATGGCTGGCGTTTTAGACTCGGCCCGCTTCCAGCATTTCCTCGCCGAAGAATTCAATGTGTCGGTCAAAGATGTGAACGCCTTTGTGATGGGCGGCCACGGCGACACCATGGTGCCACTCACTCGTTATTCCACGGTGGCTGGCATTCCAGTTCCAGACCTCGTGAAGATGGGTTGGAGCACGCAAGAAAAAATCGACCAGATTGTTCAACGCACAAGAGATGGTGGCGCTGAAATTGTGGGTCTCTTGAAAACGGGTTCTGCCTATTACGCGCCTGCAGCCGCAGCGATTGCCATGGCTGAGAGCTATTTGAATGATTATCGCCGTGTGCTGCCATGTGCAGCACATCTGACAGGCCAATATGGTGTGTCGGGCACTTATGTTGGTGTGCCCGTAATCATCGGCCAGAACGGTGTTGAGAAAATTGTTGAAGTGCAACTGAGTGCCGCCGAAAAAGCCGAATTCCAAAAATCAGTTGATGCAGTACATGGCTTGATGGAAGCGGCCAAAGTGATTGCGCCAGATTTAGCATAAACTATTCATCCCTCCCTATCCGTCTCCCTCCCCCTTATGGGGAGTGTCGGGGAGGGGGTCGCTGAGCGCCTAACATACCCCCACCCGAAATTCGCCAGAAGCGAATTTCGACTTCCCCACACGGGGGAGGTGAAACCGGAGACAAAATGAACATTCACGAATATCAAGCCAAAGCAGTGCTCCGTAAATTTGGCGTAGCCACGGGTAAGGGCGGCGCTGCTTTTACTGTTGATGAAGCCGTGAAAGTGGCTGAGTCCCAGCCAGGCCCCGTCTGGGTTGTTAAAGCGCAAATCCATGCAGGCGGGCGAGGGCTAGGCGGCGGCGTGAAGGTTGTAAAATCCATCGCCGATGTGAAAGCCGAAGCCACCAGAATGCTTGGCATGAATCTTGTCACGCATCAAACTGGCCCTGAAGGCAAAATGGTGCAGCGTCTTTATATCGAAGAAGGCACAGCCATTGCCCGCGAGCTTTATCTTTCCATGCTGGTTGACCGCGAAACCTCCCGCATCGCCTATATCGCGTCCACCGAAGGCGGTGTGAACATTGAAGATGTGGCGCATAATTCTCCTGAAAAAATCTTGACGATCCAAGTTGATCCCGCCGCTGGTTATCAGCCTTACGTGGGCCGCCGCATTGCCGAAGCGCTGAAACTTGAAGGTGACCTCGGCAAGCAATGCGTGAAGATGATGGGCCAGCTTTATAAGGCCTTCACTGAATGTGACATGAGTATGTTGGAAATCAACCCGTTGGTGGTCACCAAAGATAATCAACTGGTCTGCCTTGATGCCAAGCTGGATTTTGACGGCAATGCGCTGGCCCGTCATCCGGATATTGTGGCGCTGCGTGATCTAACCGAAGAAGACCCCAAGGAAATCGAAGCCTCGAAATATGACCTGTCTTATGTGGCCTTGGATGGTTCCATCGGCTGCATGGTGAACGGCGCAGGCCTTGCCATGGCGACCATGGATATCATCAAACTCTACGGCGCCGAACCCGCCAACTTCCTCGATGTAGGCGGCGGCGCAACCAAAGAAAAAGTGACCGCGGCGTTCAAGATCATCACCGCTGATCCAAAAGTCAAAGGCATATTGGTCAACATCTTCGGCGGCATTATGAAATGCGATGTGATTGCAGAAGGTGTGGTGGCTGCCGTGCGCGATGTGGGCCTGAAAGTTCCATTAGTAGTGCGGCTTGAGGGCACGAATGTGGAATTGGGCAAGAAGATTATTACAGACTCAGGGCTCAATGTGTTGCCTGCTGATGATTTGAATGATGCGGCACAAAAGATTGTGAAGGCTGTAAAGGACGCGGCGTGATGTCCAACCTGATCAACAAATCCACCCGCGTCATCTGCTGAGGCCTAAGCGGCTCACTAAATTAACACACTTGAATTTACACGTATTTACACTTATACTATGTGGAAATACGTGGTGGAGAATTTTATGACAAACATTACACTTGCCATAGACGACAATGTTTTGAAATCGGCCCGTTCCTATGCAAAGCGCAACGGCACGACTTTGAATGCGCTTGTTCGCATGCAATTGACGAACATTATTGAGCAAGAAAAGCGGATGGAAGAAGCCCGGGCTGGTTTGTTGGAATTAATCGAAAACTCAACGGGCAGATTGCCTAAAGGTTACAAATTTGACCGGGAGAAGCTTTATGAATCCCCAACACTTTCTGGACACAAACGTGTTGGTATACGCAGCCGCAGGAAAGCGGGATGATCCCGCAAAGCACGAAATCGCAGCCAAGCTCGTGCTTGACGGGCAATTTGCTATTTCAGCCCAGGTACTCGGCGAATTCTACGGCGTTGTGCGCTATCCTCAGAATGAAATGTTGAACATAAATGAAGCCCAAAGTTGGGTTCGCCGATTAGAGCCATTTTGCAAATTGGATGTCAGCGCAGGTGTAGTATCTTCCGCTGTATTCATCAAAGAACGCTTTAAAATTCAATTTTGGGATGCGGCCCTCATAGCGGCCACTGAACGCTTGAATCTAAAAACTCTTTTTTCCGAAGACTTGAGCCACGGCCAAAAATATGGCTCCGTCACCGTCATCAACCCTTTCAAGGCGCAATAACACATGTCCATCCTCGTCAACAAATCCACCCGCGTCATCTGCCAAGGCTTCACCGGTGAAGCTGGAACCTTCCACTCTGAACAGGCCATTAAATATGGCACCAAGAT
>JAYTSN010000209.1:0-12553 GCA_043745625.1 Aestuariivirga sp.
CTGGAGCGGGCGAAGGGATTCGAACCCTCGACCCCGACCTTGGCAAGGTCGTGCTCTACCCCTGAGCTACGCCCGCTTGAGCGGTTGAAACTTGGTATTGGCGCTTCAACGGGCGCGTTATTGCCTAAGTGAACGACAAATGCAATAGCATCCTTCAAAACTTCTCAAACAACAGTAAAGACCATAATATGCCAGCCAACCGCGCCGAACTTTTCGCCTTCTTTGATCGTCTCAGCATCAAGACCAAGACCTTTGACCACGAGCCGGTATTTACCGTTGAGCAGGCCAAAAAGATTCATGACGATGTTCCAGGCGGTCATTGTAAGAATCTCTTCTGCAAAGATGAAAAAGGGGTTTTGTGGCTGATTGTGGCTCTGGAAGATTCAGTCATCGATTTAAAAGCAGCGCCCTCGAAAATAGGATCAAAACGGCTGTCTTTTGGCAAACCTGAGCTTCTCATGGAAGTTTTAGGCATTGAACCTGGATCGGTCACACCGTTCAGTTTGATCAATGACAAGACCAACCGGGTAAATGTCATCCTCGATGAGACCATGATGAAACACGATTTGCTCAATTTCCACCCACTGAAAAATGATGCCACCACAACAATTGCTGCTGCTGATCTTTTGACATTTATTACGGCCTGCGGTCACAGTCCACGCGTGGTAGCAGCCAGCTGAAACTTGATCTAAACATTCTCAATACCCATCTATATCTAGTGATGATAGGATTTCGAATATGAACGAAATGATTCTCAATGGCGCCACGGCTAACGCTGATCTCATCAAGGACAGCGACACCAAAAATTTTATGGTGGATGTTGTTGAAGCGTCCAAATCTGTGCCGGTGTTGGTTGATTTCTGGGCCCCGTGGTGCGGCCCGTGCAAAACTCTTGGGCCCATTCTTGAAAAATTAACCCGTGAAGGCAAAGGCAAAATCAAACTTGTGAAGGTTGATATTGATAAGAGCCCAGAGGTCGCAAGCCAGATGCGCGTGCAATCAATACCTGCCGTGTTTGCATTTGTAGATGGCAGACCAGTCGATGGTTTCATGGGCACTTTGCCTGAATCGCAAATAAGGCAATTTATTTCCAAGCTCAGCAAAATGGGTGGCAGAGCCGAGCAGATTGAAACGGCACTTGGCATGGCGCGTCAATCTTTTGAGCAGAAAGATTTTGAAGTAGTAATTGACGGTGCAATCCAAATCATTGAAGTTGATCACACACAAGCTGAAGCCTATGCCTTGAAGGCTCGCGCCGAGATAGAGTTAGGCCAATTGGAGCTCGCAACAGCAACTTTAGCCGACGTGCCCGCAGATAAATTGCAAGACCCAAATGTGATCAGCGCCAAGGCCACTTTGGATCTTGCTCTAAATCCAGTTGATACATCTGAGCTAACCAGGCTTGAAGCCGCAATCGCCAAGACTCCGGATGATTTTGCCGCGCGTCTTGAATTGGCCGTTGTATTAAACGGTTCAAATCAACGCCGTGAAGCGATTGACCAGTTAATTTACGTCATCCGCAAAGATCGCAGCTGGAACGAAGATGCCGCACGCAAGCAACTTGTTTCTTTCTTTGAAGCCTGGGGGCCAAAAGATGAAGCAACATTAATGGGCCGACGCAAGCTTTCATCCGTATTGTTTTCATGAGGAAAAAAGATGTCCATTTCATCACGCTATAGAGAACCGTCAGATCTCCCCAAAACCATCCCGCTCTTTCCGCTTGCGGGGGCACTCCTCCTGCCCAGGACTGATCTGCCACTCAATATATTTGAACCACGCTATTTGCTCATGATCGAAGAGGCCATGAAGGCTGACCGCGTGATTGGCATTATTCAACCGCAAGGCAGTAGCGACTCGAACCAGCCTGCTCTCGAAGCAGTTGGATGTGCCGGACGTATCACTTCATATTCTGAAACCGATGATGGCAGATTGCTGGTGACCATAACTGGCGTTTGCCGTTTTACCATTATCGATGAATTGGATGTTGCAACACCTTTTCGCCAAGCCTCGGTGGATTACCGGCCCTTTGCCGTTGATTTTGTGAGCGAGACCGGTGCCCGCAGCGTGAACCGCGAACAACTGATTAAAGCGTTCCGACAATATCTTGAAGCTAATGATATGAGTGCTGATTGGAATGAAGTTGAGGCTGTCTCAACTGAAGTGCTGGTCAACACGCTATCGCTTTTAGCACCCTACCCTGCCCGCGATAAGCAAGCCTTACTTGAAGCACCGGATTTGAAGTCGCGTGCAGATGTTTTGGTAGCACTGACGGAGTTGGCGCTGGCCAAAACATCAACAGGCCCAAGCCGCAGGATGCATTAATGAAACCGCGTCAAGTCGATCCTAAATTGCTCGAACTTTTGGTCTGTCCAGTGACCAAAACCCGGCTGGAATATGATTCCAGTAGTGCCGAGTTGATCTCACGCGCTGCGGGTTTAGCTTATCCAATACGTGACGGAATTCCAATTATGCTGGTCGGTGAAGCCCGTGAGATCAACCGTGACTGAGGCTTGGCCAACTGAACTGCGTGTTCAAGAATCTGGCTCGAAACTTTTAATTTCATTTGAAGATGGGGCCTCTTACACTTTAAGCGCTGAGTATCTCCGCGTTGAAAGCCCAAGCGCTGAAGTTAAAGGTCATGGGCCAGGCCAGGAAACACTGGTTTTTGGCAAACGCAGCGTCAAAATCACCAAAGCTGAACCCATCGGCTCCTATGCTGTCCGCTTGATTTTCAGCGATATGCATTCGACCGGACTTTACACTTGGAACTACCTCGCCAAATTAGGGATAGATCAAGCAACGAATTGGCAGGCCTATGAAGCCAAGTTGAAAAGCGAAAGAAAATCACGTGATTAAATTATATGCAATTGCTTGAGATTGCATAACATTTAATCATAAACAGATTGTGAAAACTTCTTTAATTTTTAAATAAACAAATTGTTTCAACATCTTAACCAAATTTTTGAATCTGGCACGTAACTTGTTATGCCTTACTCTGAACAGGAGAAAGGTTTGCCAATGAAATATATTATCGCTGTCATAAAACCCTTCAAGCTCGAAGAAGTTCGAGAGGCTTTGGGCGCTATTGGTGTTCAGGGGATCACCGTTACAGAAGTTAAAGGCCACGGTCGCCAGCGTGGTCATACGGAGTTTTATCGCGGCGCTGAATATGCCGTAAGTTTCGTGCCCAAGCTGAAAATTGAAGTCGCGGTTGAACAAAATCTTGCTGCCAAGGTTGTTGAGGCTATTCAGACCGCAGCAAAGACCGGCCAAATCGGCGATGGCAAAATTTTTGTGCTCCCCCTTGAACAGGCAATTCGCGTGCGTACCGGAGAAACCGGCGCAGTAGCGCTTTGATCAGAACATTTCAGAAAGGAAAAAGAAGATGAAGATGGCAAAGTTGCCCAAAAGCCTGATGGCGCTGGGAACGGGTTTGGGGCTTGCGGCCCTACTCCCCGCAACGCAGGTCTTAGCAGCTGCGACCGTAAATAAAGGCGACACGGCTTGGATGTTAACGGCAACGGCATTGGTCGTATTGATGACTGTACCGGGATTAGCACTGTTTTATGGTGGTTTGGTTCGTTCAAAAAACGTACTTTCAGTTTTAATGCAGGTTACCATCTGCTTTAGTCTTATCGCGGTTTTGTGGGTGCTGTTTGGTTACTCGCTTGCCTTCACAAACGGCAGTGGTGCAACCGCTGGCTTTATCGGCGGCTTCTCCAAATGGGGCCTATTTGGCATCACCACTAATAGTATGGCGGCAACCTTTTCGAAGGAAACCTACATCCCGGAATATGTCTATGTGATCTTCCAGCTTACATTTGCAGCAATCACACCAGCCTTGATCGTCGGCGCTTTTGCTGAACGTATGAAATTCTCGGCCGTTTTGTTGTTTCTGACAATCTGGTTCTGCTTTTCTTATCTGCCAATGGCCCATATGGTCTGGTGGTGGGCTGGCCCGGACGCCTACACATTAAATGCTGCAAACATCGATGCGGTGAAAGCGGCAGTGGGTGATTCAGCCGCAGCGGACTTCCTAGCCAAATTGGCAGCCGCAGCAACTGATGTAGATAAAGCAAGCGTTTTGTCAGCTTACAACGAAGCTGCGAGCGCCGCTAACGGTTGGTTGTTCAACAAAGGCGCCATCGACTTTGCAGGTGGTTCAGTCGTTCATATCAATGCCGGTATTGCCGGTCTGGTATGTGCTCTGATGCTTGGAAAACGTGTTGGTTTGAACAAAGAACCAATGGCTCCACATAACCTCACAGTAACATTGCTGGGCACGGGCCTACTTATGTTCGGCTGGTTCGGCTTTAACGCTGGTTCCAATCTCGAAGCCAACGGCCTCACAGCATTAGCCTTGCTAAACTCAATCTTGGGTGCCGCTTCTGCAGCTCTTGCTTGGGTAGCTATTGAGTGGATGGTACGTGGTCATGCCAGTTTGCTGGGTGCAGCTTCTGGTGTTGTTGCGGGTCTCGTGGCTATTACCCCCGCTTGCGGTTGGGTAGGGCCAATGGGCGCCATCCTAATTGGTGCTGCAGCTGGGGTAATCTGCCTCTATGCAGTGATCTGGCTCAAAGCCAAGCTCGGCTATGATGATGCACTTGATGTATTCGGCGTCCACGGCGTTGGCGGCATCTTGGGTGCATTGATGACAGGCATATTTGTAAACCCTGCCCTTGGTGGTTCAGGTGTCACAAATTATCTGGCCACTGACACAACATCGACTGTTGCTGACTATGTCTTTTCGGTTCAGATGACAGCACAAATCTACGATGTATTGACAGCCGTCATACTCTCCGCGGTTGTCAGCTACGTTGCTTGCTTGATTTGCAAGTACACCGTGGGATTGCGTGTTGATGAGCAATCTGAACGCGAAGGGTTAGATATTTCAAGCCACGGTGAACGGGCTTATTCATAACCTCAAAAGCCTCTAATCTAGATCAGCGCTTCCGATAGCATCGGGAGCGCTTTTAAATTTGTGTTAAGCCCCAAATTTACGGTGCCTTAACCCTAACCCTTCACACTGCCATTAACCTTTTATTAGAACCCACTGAAATGGGGTCTGTCAGCATTTGGAGAATTTTCATGGCTCTTAATCAATCAATCGAAACGGATGAAAGCACCATCCCAGCCAAATTAAAAATGTTTCTGATTCGCCGCAGCTTTGAACTTGCAGGCATAGTTTGTTTTTTGTTGATCGTAGCACTGGCGGTTGCCCTGGCCACTTGGTCGAATGCTGATCCATCTTTCAATCATGCAACGGCAAGCAAGCCAACCAATTGGTTAGGATCCCCAGGAGCCATAATAGCAGATCAGCTCATCCAGAATTTTGGGCTGGCAACTTTACCGCTTTTGTTTCTCCCGCTGAAATGGGTGATTGGACTTTTTGACCATCAATTGCCAACAGATTTCCGTCGTTCTGGCTTGAGCTGGATTGGCGCTACCATTTCATTTGGAATTTTTGTTGCGTGTTTCCCGACGCCAAACCGTTGGCTCTTGGCCGCTGGTTTAGGTGGAAACTTGGGCGATATTCTCTCAGGTCTCTTTTTCTCAATTTTATCGATTGGCATAAAAGGCTTCATTGCCAAATCAATTGTCGCCATTCTCGCTTCCAGTGCTTTCGTCTGGACAATGATGCAGGTTTTGGAATTTACCAATGTTTCAAAACTTCAAGCCTCACCCCGCAAAAAACCAGCGCGTTCCTCAAAGGTAGAAGCGCCACAACGTCAAGCATGGACCAAAAAAATTTCAACAATGTGGTCAGCCTTATATGCTGCGCGGCCTAAGCCAAAATTAAAACCCCTAAAATCTCCACAAACCCAAGCGATATCGGAAGATGTGCTGAGCCGTTTTGCGCCTCTCAATCTCAAGAAATCGTTGAAAGCAAAATCTGAACGTATCGAGCCTTCATTGGCCAGCGGTGTTTTGAACGAAATTTCTGCCACTGATTTTGCTGACGATATTCAGGAAGACTTCGAAAATCCAATCGAAATGATGGAAGACGATGAGCTTGAAGAAGCGCCAGTTGCTTCTAAAAAAGTAGCTACAAAATTGCCCTTGAAAACAAAAAGCAAGGCTGCAGATAATCATTTCGAGTTACCGCCGCTCACACTGCTGAGCGAACCCAAAAAAGCTGGACGCCAACCCGAATTCGCACCGGAATTTTTGGCCGAAAACGCAAGGCGTCTTGAAGGCGTCTTGGAAGACTTTGGTGTGCGCGGCCAGATCATCAATGTTCGCCCGGGCCCTGTTGTTACACTCTATGAGCTTGAACCGGCACCAGGCATCAAATCTTCACGCGTCATCAGTTTGGCAGATGACATTGCCAGGTCGATGAGCGCCATTTCTGCGCGTGTGGCCGTAGTGGCTGGCCGCAATGCCATTGGTATCGAGCTTCCTAACCCCAAACGCGAAACCGTTTACCTGCGCGAACTGATGCAAACCGAAAGCTTCATCAACAATAACACAACGCTTGCTTTGGCATTGGGCAAAAACATCGGCGGCGAACCAATATTTGCTGATCTAGCCCGCATGCCACATTTGCTTATTGCGGGTACTACAGGTTCAGGAAAATCAGTGGGCATCAATACGATGATCCTTTCACTGCTATACCGCTTGTCACCAGATAAATGTAAACTGATCATGATCGATCCGAAGATGCTCGAACTTTCAGTGTATGAAGGCATCCCACATCTCTTGGCACCAGTTGTAACTGACCCACGCAAAGCCGTGGTCGCCCTGAAATGGGCGGTGCGTGAAATGGAAGATCGCTATAAGAAGATGTCGAAAACCGGCGTGCGGAACGTCGACGGTTACAACACCAAAATTACCCAGATGATTGCCAAGGGCGAAAAACTTTCGCGCACTGTGCAAACTGGTTTTGAACCTGAAACTGGCAAGCCAATTTTCGAACAGGAAGATTTGGACCTGCAACCCATGCCTTACATTGTCGTCATTATCGACGAAATGGCCGACCTGATGATGGTTGCGGGCAAAGATATCGAAGGCGCGGTACAGCGCTTGGCGCAGATGGCGCGTGCTGCTGGTATCCACGTTGTCATGGCAACGCAGCGTCCATCGGTTGACGTTATCACGGGCACAATTAAAGCCAACTTCCCAACCCGTATCTCTTTCCAAGTGACATCGAAAATCGACAGTCGCACAATATTGGGAGAGCAGGGTGCTGAGCAATTGCTGGGCCAAGGCGATATGCTTTACATGGCAGGCGGCGGACGCATCTCGCGTCTCCACGCTCCCTTTGTGACCGACAGTGAAGTTGAAGCGATCGTGAACCATCTCAAAGCGCAAGGTCAACCTGAATATGTTGAAGCTGTGACCGAAGAAGTTGATGAAGACGAAATGGGCGGCGAGGGCGGCGGCATGGCTGGCGCTATCGGCGGATCTGGCGATGAACTTTATGACCAAGCTGTGGCCGTAGTTCTGCGTGATAAAAAAGTATCAACCAGCTACGTCCAACGTCGTTTGCAAGTAGGCTATAACAAGGCGGCCAGCCTTATCGAGCGCATGGAAAAAGAGGGCCTCATTTCAGCCGCAAATGCCACTGGAAAGCGTGAAATTTTAGTTCCCGGAGACAGTGCGCGACTTTAGGCCCATTCTCGCCGTAAATCGGCCCGCTTGTGCGTCTAGTTGATCCTGAACTATAGCAATGGCGCTAATCTGAGGGATTCGAAAGTAATGATGAAAAAATTTATTAAACTGATGTTTGCCGCTTTTGTGATGACGGGTGTTTTGGTCACATCTCCTGTGTTGATGGCTGCACAAAAATATCCGGTTGTCTCGCTTAATGCTGAACAGAAACGTTCATTGCAAAAAATCAATTCTTTTTTGAATAGCTTTCAAAGCATGAAGAGCGATTTCACGCAGATCAGCTCTAAAGGGCAGATGGTTCAGGGTGTATTGTTGATCAGCAAACCCGGGAAATTGCGCTTTGAGTATGCAGCGCCCAATCCGATGCTGATAGTCGCAGATGGCAGGTGGCTAACTATTAAGAACCGCGCAAAGGAAAAAGGTGATCAATTTCCGCTGAGTGCCACACCGCTTCGTTTAGTAGTTTCGCCCCAAGTTGATCTGGCCGCGGAGACCGATGTGATTGGTTTTGAAAGCAAGGATGGAATTAGCAGTATTTCTCTGGCGGACCGTAAGAGCTCACTTGGCGGTTATATTATTTTAGTTTTTGACGAGCAGCGCGGACAATTGCAGCAATGGGTTATCGTCGATGGCAAAGATCGCCGCACAACCGTTCAACTGGCCAATATTCAAACTGGTGGAAAATTTGATCCTAAGCTTTTCATTGGAAAAATAGATCGGCCTGAAGGCAAGCAGAATTAATATTTGAACTGAAAAAATCAGTTCTTGCTCAAGACGAAAACCCATGCCATTTGTTTGGTATGGGCTTCTCACTTGCTACTTGGAACATCAACTCTGTTCGGCTGCGCATTGGCTTAGTTCAACGCCTTTTAAATGAGGCCAAGCCTGACATTTTGTGCTTGCAAGAAACCAAATGTCCGCAAGGCCAATTTCCGTCGGGGCCTTTGAAAGATATGGGCTATCAACACATCGCTGAGTTTGGGCAAAAAGGTTATCACGGCGTTGCCATCGTTTCTCGAATTCCCTTCAACACGCAATTTTCGCGCGATTTTTGTAACAAGGGCGACAGCCGCCATGTGGGCGTAAAGTTTGAAGGGGAGCTTCCTTTTCTGTTGCATAATTTATACGTTCCGGCTGGAGGCGATGAGGCTGACCCCGTCATCAACGAAAAATTCGCTCATAAGCTGGCTTTCATTGATGAAATGGAAGAATGGTCAAAGGCCGATGCAATGCCAGAAGGTTATGGCGGGATTGCCGTTGGCGATTTGAACATTGCGCCGTTGGAAAATGATGTTTGGTCACACCGCGAACTTTTGAAAGTCGTCAGTCACACGCCTATTGAAGTTGAAGGTTTTGCGCGTATTCAAAAGGCCGGTGATTGGCAAGATGTGATGCGCAATCATATTCCCGCTCACAAAAAACTTTATACGTGGTGGAGTTACCGGGCAAAGGATTGGGAAGCATCTGACCGTGGCCGGAGGCTCGACCATATTTGGGCAAACAAAGCGATTTCGAACCGCTGCACGGGCATCGAAGTTTTGCGCCATGTTCGCAGTTGGCCGCAGCCATCTGATCATGTGCCGGTAATCGCAAAATTCGATTTTAGTATCGGTTAAAGATCTGAAAAGTTTCGCGCTTTTGTAAGTAACACGCGAACTGATTCATATTCACGGACAGAGCTCACGAGTTTTTCGGAAAGGTTGTGGAGAACCACGCGCCCGAATTCGGGATATTCTTTTGCAACCCGCAAAAACAGATCATGACTGATACGTGCCGTTGAAACCTGATCAAGCGCTTTGGCTGTCAAAGTACTGGAATTACCACCGATCATTGCCACCTCTCCCAGCAGAGCGCCAGGTTCAGCCCGGCCGATACTTTGGCCCAGCCTTCTTAAATCGACACTTCCATTCAAAACAAAATATGCCGCCCGGGGCTTTTTGCCTTCGGTCAAAATTTCTTCACCGAGTAAAAAATCTTGGCGCTCGGCAGCAAACGCCATAATCTGCAAAGGCACGGATTCGCATTCCCTAAAAATTGGGATTTGGCGCAATGTTTCAGCATCTGCCCGAATACTCATGCCCGATTTTGCCCTTTTAGCGAATCAAGCCTTCCTTTGACTGCTATTGGGAGGTGAAATCAAGGGATGAGCTTATATCCGCCGCCCTCTGTCACCAGAATCTCGGCATGGGCCGGGTCGCGCTCAATTTTCTGCCGCAGGCGGTAAATGTGGGTTTCAAGCGTGTGGGTCGAAACACCTGCATTATAGCCCCAAACATCCTGTAATAATGTTTCGCGAGTCATGCTCTGTTCGCCTGAACGATAGAGAAACTTGATAATCGAAGTCTCTTTTTCAGTGAGCCTGATTTTCTTATTGTCATCGCGGATCAGAACTTTGCCAGCAGGCTTAAATACATAAGGCCCAATCTGAAAAACAGCATCTTCGCTGTGCTCATGCTGGCGCAGGTGCGAGCGGATACGCGCCAACAAAACTGCAAAACGGAACGGCTTTGTCACATAATCATTGGCACCTGAGTCCAAACCTAAAATCGTATCAGAATCTGACCCCTGAGCCGTAAGCATCACAATTGGCCCCTTAAAGCCATTACGGCGCATAATTTTGCAGGCTTCTCTGCCGTCCATATCGGGGAGATTAACGTCCAAAATAACGATATCTGCATGATCGGCTTTCAATGTCTTCACGCCGGCTGTTGCCGTTGCTGCGTCCATGACAACAAACTCATCATGCAGGCTAAATTGCTCTTTCAGCGTCTCACGCAATGTATCATCGTCATCAACAATCAGAATTTTTTTCGTTGTAGACATGTTTTCTAATCTCGCGGTTTCAATTGGGGGTGAAAGTCATGTTATGCTCCATGCCTGAACCAAGCTGGACCGACAACACAACTCACCGTGAGCAAAATGATAACACAACTTCACGTACGCGCGATTAACGCGTGTTCAAGCCGCGCAATGCTGGTGATTGGAGCAACCCAATTCCCCTGCAGGTTAGGCAAGACTGGACGCCGTTTCATGAAAAGAGAAGGTGATGGCGCCAGCCCCATTGGTGTTTTCAAACTGGAACAGCTTTACTACCGCGCTGACCAAACTGCTCGGCCTAGAACCCAAATTAAATCGCGGCCAGTCAAAAAAACAGATGGCTGGTGTGATTCTACCGATGTCTTTCAGTATAATTGTCTCGTCAAATTGCCAATTGCAGCAAGTCACGAAGAGTTATGGCGAGCCGACAATGCCTATAATATCGTGATTTCAACCAACCACAATCAAAAACCGCGAGTGAAAGGCTTTGGTAGTGCCATATTCTTGCATGTGACGGACGGAAAAAAGGGCACTGAAGGCTGCGTTGCACTTTCGCAAAAGCACTTATATCTCGTTCTCGCGCGCTGTTCAAAAAACCCAAAATTAGTGATCTGGCCTAACTCTGGATTACCATCGGCCTTGTTCCAAAAATTGCCGAACCGACCCGCACATAAGTAGCGCCCTCTTCAATCGCCACCACATAATCGCCACTCATTCCCATCGAAAGCTGCGGCAGTTGGTAGCGCTGCGCCATACCATTCAACATCTTGAAATGTGACCTTGGATCATCTTCAACGGGTGGAATACACATAAACCCATTTATTTGATTTTTAATTTGCCCACGAGCAGAAAGCATGAACTGATCCAAATCTTCTGGAAGAACGCCCGCTTTTTGGGGTTCACGACCCGTATTCACCTGCACAAGTAATTTGGTGCTGGCAGCCTGTTTTTCGATTTCTTTGGCGAGCGCCGTAACAAGTTTGGGTCTATCTAACGTCTGAATAACGTCAAATAGCGTGATGGCCTCGGCAACCTTGTTGGTCTGCAACGGGCCTATCAGGTGAAGTTCGATATTGGGATATCGCTTGCGAAGTTCTGGCCATTTGGCTTGTGCCTCCTGCACGCGGTTTTCACCAAATACGCGCTGTCCACTTTCGAGCAGAGGTATGATATCCTCCACATTAAACGTCTTGCTAACTGCAATCAAAGTTACCTCCGAAGCCTGTCGTCCAGCTTTAACCGCTGCACTTTCGATGCGCTCTTTAACCAAAGATAATTGTATCTGAGATGGGGTCATTTCGGTTGATGTTATGACCACGCTTGCAGCACTTTTCAAGGACTGGTACGTGGTAGCAATTGTTTTTGATTTAAAAGGAATTTGGCGTGGCCGTTGAGCGTTATAACCACCGGGAAGTTGAACCCAAATGGCAGAAATTTTGGACTGAAAGTAAATCCTTCGACGCCAAAGAAGATGTTTCGCGCCCGAAATATTATGTCTTGGAAATGTTCCCCTATCCGTCGGGTCGCATCCACATGGGCCACGTACGCAATTATACGATGGGTGACGTCATTGCGAGATTTCGTAAAGCTTGTGGTTACAACGTGCTGCATCCCATGGGCTGGGATGCCTTCGGCATGCCTGCAGAAAATGCGGCCATTGAACGCGGCATCCATCCCAAGACATGGACTTATGAAAACATTGCATCCATGCGCAAGCAGCTCAAATCGATGGGGCTGGCGATCGATTGGTCGCGTGAGTTTGCGACGTGTGATCCATCTTACTATCGCCACGAACAAGCAATGTTTATCGACTTCATGGCCGCTGATCTTGTTGAGCGCCGCGTTTCAATGGTGAACTGGGATCCCGTTGATCAAACTGTTTTAGCCAATGAGCAAGTGATCGATGGCAAGGGCTGGCGCTCAGGCGCTGCCGTCGAAAAGCGTGAGCTTGCGCAATGGTTCTTGAAAATCACCACTTATGGTGATGAGCTGTTGAACGCTCTGGACGGTCTCGATAAATGGCCAGAAAAAGTGCGCCTGATGCAGAAGAACTGGATCGGTCGTTCTGAGGGTTTGCGCTTCACTTTTGATCTCGAAGACGAAAATGGCAAGAAGCTTGATCAAG
>JAYTSN010000210.1:0-4435 GCA_043745625.1 Aestuariivirga sp.
ATTTACGGCGAGGCAGATGATGCCCTTCTCGCCGAAGCCGCTGATCAACTCGAAGCCGAGGCCACAAGCCTTGTCTAGGCAGCATAAGATATTGCTGGGCGGGCTTGAATTATTGCCGCATGTTTCAGGCGCACTTTATGTGCCAGATTATGAAACGCTGGTGATCTCAGATTTGCATTTGGAACAGGGCACCAGCCTCGCCCGCCGCGGCATTCATGTGCCACCATTCGATACTGCAATCACCCTCGATTTACTTGAAGCAACACTCAGCATCACCCATGCCAAACGCCTTATTTTTTTGGGTGATAGTTTTCACGATGCCAAGGGCGAAGAGCGCCTGGATGAACAGCACCTGATCCGCTTGCGGGCGATTACTCTTCAATATCAAACGGTTTGGATCATCGGCAATCACGATCCGCATCCGCCTCAATCATTGGGCGGGCAAGGGGCAGAAACAATCAGTTTGGGTTCACTCATGCTGCGCCATGAACCACGCAGAAAATTGCGCAATGAAATTGAAATCGCAGGCCATTTGCATCCGGGATGCGGGCTTAACCTGCGGGGTCGGCATGTGCGTGGGAAATGCTTTATCGCCGATCATACGCGTCTCATCATGCCAGCCTTTGGCGCTTACACAGGCGCACTGTCGATAACCTCAGACCCATTCAAGGGCCTGTTTGATTCAGAGAAGACGAAAATCTGGATGATTGGGAAAAGCGGGTTGCACCGCTTTACCCTTTAAATTCTTCAGCCTGTTTTAGTTTCCATTGCAGCAATCAGCTCAGGGGTCACTTGCCCTGTCACTTTCATACCCTGTTGCAGTTGGAATAAACGAACCGCATTTGATGTGCGTCCACCTAATTTTCCATCCGCGGTTCCGATATTATAGCCGAGCTTGTCGAGCAGACCTTGGGCCTTACCAATCAGGTTTACTGGAGCGGAATCAGCCGAAGAACTTGGCTGGGGTGAGGAAACAGCACCTTTCCAAGTCGTATCATTAACAGCGACAACATTGGCTGTTTCGGGCGCTTTATCAGGAACCCAAGCCTTCAAACGCGCTTGGATTGATTGCACAGTGGCCGCTGGCAAAGATTTAGCCAAAGCATCAGCATGTGTTTTGGCATCTGGATCGCCTTGTGCGGCCGCTGCATTATACCAGAACAAAGCTTCGGGCAGGTTCACCCCAGTGCCCATGCCACGCTCAATCAGAACCGCCAAATTAAATTCACTGTCTTTAAGTCCGTGATTTGCAGCCAGCGTGAACCATTTAAATGCACGCGCATAATCAGGCGCACCAGCATCATTGCCAGCAGAAATAACGGCGGCATTATGCATGGCTTTAACATTGCCTAATGCCGCGGCACGCTCATACCATGAAAGGGCAGCTTGCATGTTGCGTTCAACGCCTGTTCCTCGCTCATAGAGCGTGGCCATGCGGTATTGCGCTGGTGCAAGGCCTGATACAGCTGCACGTCCATACCAATAGGCTGCCTTAGCAGCATCAGGCGAAACATTTTCGCCATTCAAATAGCGCGAGGCAATCACAAACTGCGCGTTTGCATCGCCTGTTAATGCGGATTTACGCAAGCTGTCGTTGCCGATGGCAAAATCAATAGCCGCTGGCTTAGGCGCACTGGCAACGGGCAACGAACCAGTTAGAATACTATCTGGTTCAGTGGTGCTGGAACTGTCGCTATGCTGTTCGACGATGGGCGCTGCAACGGGAGGGGTTGGTTCCAGAGGTGCTGGTTGTACGGCTTGCGGCACCAGTTGCGCAGCTGGGGCAGCATCTTGGGCAGGCGCAATGGCAGCCGGAACAGGGGTTGTAACCGCAGGTGCTGCTGGTTGTTCCACCACAACCGGCGTTGGGGCTGGAACAGCTGCTTGATGACCGATAATATTTTTGGTTACAAAAAATGCAACCATGCTGAGTGCGAGAAGGCCCGACAAAATTAGTGTGCGTCTGGTGCCCATCTGATTGCTATTTGCAGGCTTGATCTCGGGTGGAATCTTCAAGTCGCCAGCCAATGGCGCAACCTTCGCGGCCTTGGGGCCTTTCTTGAAAGGAAGATTGAAACTCAATAACTTCTTTGAAGAACGCTCATTCTTTTTTGAAACGCCCGGCGTTAATCCTGAAAGAATATTGCTTTTTTGAGCGCCATTGGCCGCCTGTGCAGCTCTGCGGGCCGCAGCAATATAATCATCGGGCGCAGCAGGAGCTGCCGGTGCATCTGCAGCAGCTTGAGCCATCACTTCAAACGGGTTGTAACCTGCAAAGCCGGGAGATGGCGCAGGCCTAAAAGGGTTGGCCGATGGTTCAGGCAAAAGATTTTCGGGCTCAACATGCAGCGGTGCAAATTCGGACACTGTAGGTGCTTCTTCAACGCTCGGAACCTGGAATGGATCTGGCGCAGATGCAGAAACAACTGCTGCCAGAGTTGGCGCAGCAGCTTGAGCCACGCGTTGGCCAATGGCGGCGGTTTCAAGCTCTGAAAGTTTGGCTACAATCTGTTCAAGTGTTTCATGAACAGCTTCAAGTGTTTCCTGATTGCGGTGATCAGCACCCTGAGACGCCTCACGCACCGCTTTAAGACCTGCTTCCAAAGCCATGATTTCAGGCGATGCGCCAAGTACAGCAACACCTTGCGGCTGCTGGCTCATCACCTGTTGGCCCATGCGGTTTGCGGCGTCTTCCGCCACTTGTTTGGTCCAGTCGCGGTTTTGCTCAACTGAATTATAAAGCTGGGCAATTGCCCGTTCAATGGTTTCAAGATGCGAAAGTTGGTGTTCTGTCTTGCTCAGACGGTCATTGACCACGGCAAGATGGTGCACAAGGTCATCGCTATTTTGTTGCGCGGGCGCTTGCGTATTCAATGCCTGTTCAAGGCGGTGATCAAGCTCGGCCATGCGCCGCTCAAGCTCATTGAGCTGGGGCATTTCCCGGGTTTGAGCCTGAGTCTGTTCCAGCTTTTGAGTAATGTCGAGGAGACGGCGATCCATGTCAGCCAAGGGCCGCGTATCAGCGCCCTGCGCCACGCGGGTTGAAAGTTGTTCGACAGCAACACGCAGCGCCGTCACGTCACGGTCTGATGCTGTGCCTTTGCCGGTTTCATCAATGCGCGCGTTGAGCTTTTCAATTTCGCCACGGAAGCGCTGAATTTCAGCTGGGCTATTGGAGCTTGCCACCATTGATGTTTGCGCTTCACGCAAGAGACCAAGAATGCGTTGCTCAATGATACGAAGTTCAGCTTGGCTTGCCTGCACGGCTTGCGTCTGGGCTTTTTGTGCCAGAGATTCAGCAGTATCGCGCACCGTTTCAATACGGCCTGCAAGATCATCAAGCTCGCGGCGCAACAAATCAGGCAGGCCTGCAGCAGGTTGGCTTTGACTTTGATCAATGCGTTGGGCCAATTCAGAGAGGCGGTTTTCAAGTGCAGAAAACGCCGGAGCCTGGCGCAGAACCTGTTCGTTATTCGTGTTTGAAGCCCGCATCGACATATCGCCAATGCGGTCTTGCAAGGATTTCAGATTATCGCGCGTACGCTTTTCGGAAACTTCCAGATGTTCAACAATATTGCGCACGGCTTTTTCAAGAGCCACGAATCCCGGAGATTCTTCTGGCTTTGGTGCAACAACAGGCTGAGCCTTCTGAAACTGACGCCCCAAAAGTGCGAGGCGTTCGTTAACCGCAGTAAAAGCTTCAACCGTCTGGCGTTCGTTGCTTTCAACTCGGCTCAGAATCCGTGCAAAATTGCCATTATCTTCTTGAGGCGGTGAAATATAACGCGGTGCTGTTTCGGTTTCGCGCATTGCCAAACGTGATAGTTGTTCGGCAATATCTTCAAGGCGCGTGGCGGCGCGTTCAATGGGATGTGTCGAAATCCGACCAGCGATGACTTTGTCGGGGGCAGAGGTATTTTCAGATGCAGGCGCATCGGCTTGATCATTAATTGCAGAATTCAGCCATTCGCCCAATGTCATGCCCGAGCGGCGCGCCGCTGTTTTGGCAATCTCGCGCAATTCAGGTTCAACACCCTTAACGCTCCATGGAATTCCTGGCTTCATCGACTTTAACTCTCCAACATGTGCGGAATTTGACTGCTCAAATTGCCAGCGACACGGATTTTCATCCCCTATAAGTTAACGTTCTTGGTAAATTTTACGTTAAACTCTTGATGTTTTTTACCAAACGACCATAACCACTGATATTTTAGGGCTTAATCTGAATGACCCGTCTGGCCTTTGTTTCATCGCCTCTCGACCGCAACGCGAATAATCGCGCAAAACCTGAATTTATTGCAAAGCGCCGTATCGATTCGAAAACCCACGTTGTGCAGATTGCAGGCGATACCGTGCGTATGGAAAATGACAGGCTTTATACGCAAAACGATGCCCCCGAATTAGAGGCGATTTATCTGGGTGAAGACCCCAAAGG
>JAYTSN010000211.1:0-1453 GCA_043745625.1 Aestuariivirga sp.
ATTGCCGAGGCTGCAAGTTCGGTTCCCCTGCTGGTGTATCAAGGGGTAAAGGAAGCAGAGACGCATCCGCTGCTTGATATTTTGGCAAGGCCCAACCCAGCGCAAACCGGCCGCGAAATGGTTGAAAATATCGTTTCATATCTGTTGCTTGCGGGAAACTCCTATATTGAAGTCTCAAGCCTGGACAACACCCCGCGCGAGCTGATGTCGCTGCGGCCTGATCGTATTAAAGTGGTGCCAGGCATTGATGGTTGGCCTGATCATTATGAATATTCAGTATACGGATCAATTGCTAAACTGCCGGCTGAAAACGTGCTTCACATTCGCATGTTTAATCCGCTTGATGACTATTATGGGCAATCGCCACTGGAAGCGGCACAGCGCAGTATTGATACGCATAATTCTGCATGTGCCTGGAATAAATCAATGCTCGACAATGCGGCCAGGCCTTCAGGTGCGCTGGTGTTTGCGGCATCAGATGAGCAGCTGACGGCGGAACAATTTGAACGACTGAAGAATGAATTAGAGACCAGCTATCAAGGTGCTGCCAATGCCGGACGCCCCATGGTGCTGGAGGGTGGGCTAGATTGGAAAGAGATGGGCTATAGCCCCAAAGACATGGATTTCATTGCGGCGAAAAATTCTGCGTCGCGTGAAATTGCCTTGGCCTTCGGCGTGCCACCCATGTTGCTCGGCATTCCGGGCGACAACACGTATTCAAATTTCACCGAGGCCAACCGAACGTTCTGGCGGCAAACTGTGATCCCGGTGTTGGGCAAGGTGACGGATGCCATCGGCAATTTTGTGGGCCCGCAATTTGGGCCTGATTTGAAATTGAGTTTTGATCTCGATCAAGTTGAAGCTTTGTCTCACGACCGCGATGCACTGTGGGCCCGTGTGAATGCTGCGACGTTTTTGAGTGATGATGAAAAGCGGGCGGCGGTGGGGTATTAAAATACCATCCAGCCAAAGAGCCCTCATCCGCCCTTCGGGCACCTTCTCCCATTCCGCTTCGCGAAACCGGCGAAGGCTACAATTTTAAGTGCCTTCGCCCGTTTGCCTTTTGGCAAATGGGAGAAGGTCCCGAAGGGGGATGAGGGCTCTTACTAGCCAAACACGATTGCCGCGCCCTGAGTGCGGATGAAATTATTTATAAAGGATTTATACATGACCCTTCGTCTGCAACGACGCGGGCTGGAACTGCCGTTATCGGTAGGGCCTGGCACCGGCGTGTTTACGGGATATGCAAGTCTGTTCAACAAGCGCGATGGCGCTGGCGATATTGTGATGCCAGGCGCTTTTGCCGAGAGTTTGAAAAGACGTGGTGCTGAAAACATCCGCATGCTTTTTCAGCATGATCCATCTGAGCCGGTTGGCACGTGGGTGGACGTGCATGAAACAGCGCGAGGGCTATATGTGCGTGGGCGCCTTGACCGCAACGTTCAACGCGGGC
>JAYTSN010000212.1:0-4421 GCA_043745625.1 Aestuariivirga sp.
GGCCGCCTGACGGCTCAACTTGACCAGAATGTAAATCGTGCTTCAACAAATCTTGAAGAAGCCAGCGCACGCGTAACGTCACAATTGGATCGTCATGCAAATCACCTGAGCATCAGCTTTGATGAAGCCAGTGGCCGTCTCACATCGCTTGTTGATCAAAGTGCCGGCAAATTGACGGGCGCACTTGATTCAGTGAGCGGCAAACTAACGTCACAACTTGAACACCACACCACTAAACTTGCCAGCACAATTCAGCAGACGGCAGAAAACCACGGTCAAGTTCTAGCCAACACCGCTCAGAACTTTACGATGGGCATGGATGGCAGCTTGAACCAAGCGCTGGTCGGTCTGAGCGAAACCAGCACCCGAATTGATGCATCTGCCGAGACAATCAGCAACAGCCTCAACAACGCTTCCAACTTGGTTACAGGTCAGATGCAAGCTGTGGGCGCTAACGTTAATGATCTGCTCGTTGCCACCAGCGGCACCATTGCAGCGCATTTGAAAGAAACTTCCGAAATCGTCGGTCGCCAAATGCAAGATTCTGGCTTGGCCTTGTCGCAGAACATTGAAACATCAGGCGGCATGGTAACAGACCGCCTCATCAATGCGTCGGGAGATTTCTTAAGCAAGGTCAACCTCACGCGCGACAACATGCTCAACGCCCTGTTGAACGTGTCGGGTGAAATGACTGGCAAGTTGGAAACAACATCAACCCAAATTTTCGGCCAGATCAGTTCTGCCTCGGGCAAGATCACCCATCAACTCAATGAAACATCAAAATTCATAACCGATCACATTGTTGATCGCACAGCTGAAGTTTCAACCAGGTTGCAAGATTCAACCGTTGATCTTTACACGCAGCTTGATGAAATTTCAGGCCGCATCAACAACCAGCTGAATGAAACTGGAAAAGCTGTAACAGACCAGATTTCGGGCACAACGTCACAACTCACAACAAGGTTGAAAAATGCTTCTGTTGAAATGAATGGCCATCTTGCTGAAGTGGCAGAACGCATCGCAGCTGAACTCAACGACACTTCAGCTACAGCCGCCTTGCATCTCTCAAGCATTGCTGATCGTGTAACAGGCCAGATGAATGAAACGTCAACCAACGCCGCCCAACACATCACCAACACGGCCGACCAGCTAAGCGGAAAGCTCAACAGCTCAACTTCATTAATGTTCACCAGCATCGACAAAGCGTCAGCTCACATCACTGACCAACTTGAAACTATGTCATTGAAGGTTGCTGATCACATTATCAATCAAGCAGCAGACGTGACCGACCGCGTCACGATTGTCACCGAAAAGCTTTCCAATAAACTCGATGGTTCGTCGACCCAACTTGGCGCCCTGCTCACCACCACAGAAACGCGCATGGGCAATCAGCTTGAACAAGCAACCGCAGAACTGGCCGCCTTGTTTGATGTGAACACCCGCATGATGACCGACCAGTTGGAACAAAGCTCGACTGCCGTCACCAGCACATTCGCATCAACCGCAGTGCGTGCCGCACAAGCCCTCAATGAATCAAGCCATAATGTGACATCCAAAATCCAAGACGCCAGCCAAGCTATGTTTGGCAAGCTTGAAGGCACAACACGCGAATTGGGCCAACGCTTCGATGTTGCAACCGATCATCTGGAACGCGTAACTGGCGATATCTCGTCGCGCCTTGATGGAACTGGCAAACGCTTTGCCGAAGTTCTGGCAGATGCGTCTGGCCAAATCTTCAATGATCTTGGCAAGGCCCGAGATGCCTTCCATGAAGGATTGGGCGAAACTACAATGCAAATATCAGGTCGTTTCGAACAAGAAACCGGCCTCCTTGTGGGCCGCATTGATCGCGCAGTCCAAGAATTCGACGGCGCCGCAAATTCTTCATCTGGCAAACTCGACGAAGCAGGCAAGAAATTTGCCAAGCATGTTGAAACAGCAAATACCTATCTGGCTGATCAATTGGCAGCAGCAGCGCTTGATGTCGATACACGCCTCGAAAGTGTTTCAATGAAGCTGACAGGCAAGCTTGAAATGACAGGCAGCCGCATCTCCGAACGCCTCGATGATGTGTCAGCCTTGGTTGAAAAATCCATCGACAAGTTTAACAACGAGATGGAGCAAATGCTCCAGAGCCGCAAAGATTCGCTCGACACGTTGGTTAGCGATGCAAACCGTCGTGCTTCTGAAGTTGATGGTGTGATGACCACCTACCTCAATTTGATTGAAGAGTCGCTCACCACAGCCGAAAGCCGTGCTCAAAATATCAACCGCATTGTGTCCGATCAAACCGCCGCTGCGCTCTCACGACTGGAAGAAGAATTGCGCAAACTTGAAACCAACTCGAACGGACAAGCCCAACAAGCCGCCCGTGTGTTGCGTGATCAACATGAGCGCGCCTTGGCCAGCATGAACGAAATGCTGTCATCAACAGCAAGTGACTTCCAGCAAACCGCACAAGACATGCGCATCACCGCACAACAAGTGGTGAAGGATATTGATGCCGCGCGTGGCGAGTTGAAACGCGCTGTGATCGACATGCCAGAAGAAACCCGCGTGAACGCTGATAATATGCGCCGCGTCGTGGCCGATCAAATCAGTGCGCTTAATGCATTGGCCGAAGTTGTGCGCAAACAATCAGGCAGCCTTGATTATTCAGGCCCGGGCTACATAACGCCGCGAAGTTCCGGAGGGCCCAATTCGGGAAAATCTGAGGGCGCCTCGTTCGAAGCTCCAATTGTTGGAACGATGAGCGCCATTAAAGCCCAAGTGGAGCGTCAAGTTGAACGTGTTGCCCCTGCCCGCGCCGTCGAACAGCCAGCCGCTGTGCGTCGCACCGCAGATGCACCACAACAACGGCCATCTCAATCTACCGGAACGCTTGCCAAAGAAGTTGATGCTTTCACGCAAAAGCTTCATGTCTCGGCACGAGATTTGGTGGAGGCCATTGAAGGCAGCTTGCCGCGTGATTTGGAAAAACGTTTCGCTGGTTCAGATAAATCAGTTTACACCCAGCGCCTTTATGAAAGCCGCAGCCGCAAATTGGTGAAAGCCATTGAGGGCCGCTATTCTGATGAACGTTTGTTGCGCGGCCGCGTGCAGGCTTATAATCGCCTGTTCGAAAAACTGCTCGACACATTGTCTGAATCCAAAGGCGGCGAGGCCGTGATGGAACAAGTTTTAGCCTCGGAACAAGGCCGCATCTATGTGATGTTAGCCGAAGCTGCAGGTCGTATGCCGAGCCAGTCATAGGCTTTGCGAAAGTTCGAACTCACATCAGAAAGCTGGCCGATTGCGGGCAGCTTTACCATTGCCAGAGGCAGTAAAACTCAAGCTGAGGTTATCGTCGTCACTTTGAGTGAAAATGGTTTTGCGGGACACGGCGAGGCCGTTCCTTACAGCCGCTATGACGAAACCGTGCCGCAATGTATGGCCAGCCTGGAAGCATCGCGCAGTGCAATTGAAGGCGGCATTGATCGTCACTCATTGCCAGGCCTCGGCCTTCCTAAAGCAGCGCAAAATGCACTTGATTGCGCTTTATTGGACTTGGAAGCGAAAAAATCTAAAACCGCGGCCTGGCAATTGATAGGATTACGAAATCCAACAACCGCAATCACCGCCTATACGCTCAGCCTCGGCACGCCAGATGCAATGGCCAAAGCAGCCGCCAACGCCGCGCATTATCCTTTGCTAAAATTAAAACTCGGGCGTGAAGGTGATATTGAACGCCTGAACGCAATCCGCGAAGCAGTTCCCAATGCCCGTCTAATTGTCGATGCCAACGAAGGTTGGTCACCAAACATTCTGCCCACCATGTTAACGGCGTGTGAAAAATATCGCGTCGAGTTGGTTGAACAACCCCTGCCCGCAGGCAATGATGAAGCCCTGCGCAACATGCAGCGAAGCACCATCATCTGCGCTGACGAATCCGCCCATGACATTGCAGGCCTGAAAAATCTTATCGGAAAATACGATGCCATCAATATCAAGCTCGATAAAACTGGCGGTCTAACTTCGGCTCTGGCCCTTGCAAAAGCCGCTCACGAACAAAACTTCAAAATCATGATCGGCTGCATGTTGGCCACATCATTAGCCATGGCCCCTGCATTTCTGTTAGCCCAACTGGCTGACTATGTTGACCTTGACGGCCCGCTGCTGCTTGCCAATGACCGCTCGCATGGCATCACCTTCAGCAATGGCATCATGCAGCCACCCCACCCATCGCTTTGGGGTTAGTGCGAATATAATAAACGGCAATCGCCAATCCAATCGCCGAGATTAACGCCATCGCCAAAAATCCCAAGCCGCTATAGGCCTCATAAATCGGGCCCGACATCCAAGTGATCGAAGATAAAAGCAACCCGCCGGCAAGTGCTGCATAAAGCCCTTGTGCAGTGTTGCGCAAATTTGGTGGCACATGA
>JAYTSN010000213.1:0-4420 GCA_043745625.1 Aestuariivirga sp.
AGAACTTTCAAAGATGCTCGAAGAAAAGTGGGGCGTTTCTGCTGCTGCTCCAGCTGCTGCTGCAGCTGCTGGCCCAGCTGCCGCTGCTGTTGAAGAAAAAACTGAATTCACTGTGATGCTGACCGCTGCTGGCGATAAGAAGATCGAAGTGATTAAGGAAGTTCGTGCGATCACTGGACTGGGCTTGAAAGAAGCCAAGGATCTGGTTGAAGCCGCTCCAAAGGCAGTTAAAGAAGGCGTAAACAAGAAAGACGCCGACGACATGAAGAAGAAGCTCGAAGCGGCTGGTGCCAAGGTCGAGTTGAAGTAATCACAATTTTGCCATGAGGGCAGGGCATAGTGTCCTGTTCCTCGTGGTAATTTGTGATGAGTAAATGGAACGGCTTGTATGAGGCTCTGGAATCAGGGTCTGATGCAAGCCGTTTTAGAGGCTTTTTTGGGGGCAACCCCGGTTGATGATAAGTGACAGGAAAACACATGGCTGACACACGTACCGTTGCAGGCGCAAAGCGCATCCGTAAACTTTTCGGTAAGGGAATCGAAGTTGCTGAGATGCCGAACCTTATTGAGGTTCAGCGCGATTCTTACGACCAATTCCTTCAAATGAAGGAACCTACTGGCGGCCGCGCCACTGAGGGTTTGCAATCGGTATTTAAGTCGGTGTTTCCGATCTCGGATTTCTCGGGCCAAGCTGTGCTTGAATTCGTGCGTTATGAATTTGAACAACCAAAGTTTGACGTTGAAGAATGCCAACAACGCGGCATGACTTTTGCTGCACCTTTGAAGGTGACTCTGCGTCTGATCGTATTTGAAATTGATCCAGACACGCAAGCAAAGTCCGTCAAGGATATCAAGGAACAAGACGTTTATATGGGCGACATTCCGCTCATGACGAAGAACGGTACGTTCGTTGTGAACGGCACCGAGCGCGTTATTGTTTCGCAGATGCATCGTTCGCCTGGTGTGTTCTTTGATCACGACAAAGGCAAAAGCCATTCATCTGGCAAAATCCTTTTTGCTGCCCGCGTTATTCCTTACCGTGGCTCATGGCTCGACTTTGAATTTGACGCGAAAGATTTGATTTTCGCTCGTATTGATCGTCGTCGTAAGTTGCCGGTGACAACACTGCTCTATGCACTTGGAATGCAGTCAGAAGAAATTCTGCATGAATTCTACAAGTCGGTTGCTTACACGCAAACCAAAGAAGGCTGGAAAATGCCTTTTACGCCTGATCGCTTTAAGGGCATCAAGCCAACGGTTGATATGATCGACGCCAAGACTGGCCAAGTTGTTGTTGAAGCAGGCAAGAAGATTACGCCACGTTTGGCCCGCAAGATTGCGGAAGACGGCACCAAGGAATTGTTGGTGAAGGATGAGGATCTCTACGGCCAATATATTGCCGACGAATTGGTGAATGAAGAAAATGGTATGATCCACGCTGAAGCAGGCGAAGAGATTACCGAGAAGTTGCTTGGCCAACTGAAAGAAGCTGGTTTCAAATCTTTGAACCTGCTCGATATCGATCACATCAACACAGGCGGCTATATCCGCAATACGCTGAAAGCCGATAAGGTTGAAAGCTATGAGCAGGCGCTGGTTGAAATTTACCGCGTTATGCGTCCTGGTGAACCACCGACACGTGAAGGTGCTGAGCTTTTGTTTAAAGGATTGTTTTTTGATCAAGAGCGTTACGACCTCTCGGCTGTTGGCCGCGTGAAGATGAACATGCGTCTTGAGCAAACTGTTGAAGACTCCATGCGCGTGTTGCGCAAGGAAGATATTTTGCAAGTGATCAAGACCTTGCATGATCTACGCGATTCAAAGGGTGAAGTTGACGACATCGACAACTTGGGTAACCGCCGTGTTCGCTCAGTTGGTGAATTGATGGAAAATCAATATCGGTTGGGTCTGGTGCGTATGGAACGTGCTATTAAAGAACGCTTGTCATCAGTTGATGTTGACACTGTGATGCCGCATGATTTGATCAACGCGAAACCTGCTGCTGCGGCGGTGCGTGAATTCTTTGGTTCGTCGCAGTTGTCGCAATTTATGGATCAAACTAATCCATTGTCTGAGATAACGCACAAGCGTCGTCTTTCAGCTTTGGGACCTGGCGGTTTGACACGTGAGCGCGCTGGCTTTGAAGTGCGCGACGTTCATCCAACGCATTATGGCCGTATCTGCCCAATTGAAACACCGGAAGGTCCGAATATTGGTCTGATCAATTCACTGGCTACTTATGCGCGCGTAAACAAATACGGCTTTATCGAAACACCTTACCGGAAGGTGATTGATGGTAAGGTGACCAACGACGTGAAATATCTTTCAGCCATCGAAGAAGCCAAGCACCACATTGCTCAGGCTAACGTTGCACTTGATAAGAACATGCGGTTCACCGATGAATTGGTGATCGCGCGTCTTTCAGGCGACGTGTTGCAGGTAACACCAGACAAGATCGATTATGTTGACGTGTCACCAAAGCAAATGGTTTCGGTTGCTGCTGCTCTTATTCCGTTCTTGGAAAACGATGACGCCAACCGTGCTCTGATGGGTTCAAACATGCAGCGCCAAGCTGTGCCGTTGGTGCGCTCTGCTGCACCTTTTGTTGGCACGGGCATGGAAGCGATTGTTGCTCGTGACTCTGGTGCTGCCTTTACCGCACGCCGTTCCGGCATTGTGGACCAAGTTGATGCCAAGCGTATTGTTATTCGCGCGACGGAAGAAACTGATCCATCCAAGCCTGGTGTAGACATTTACACATTGGCAAAGTTCCAACGTTCAAACCAATCAACCTGCATCAATCAGCGCCCGCTGGTTCGCACAGGCGACATTGTGAAGGCGGGCGACATTATTGCCGACGGCCCATCAACAGAACTTGGTGATTTGGCCTTGGGACAAAACTGCCTCGTGGCGTTTATGCCTTGGAATGGTTACAATTTCGAAGATTCCATTCTTCTCTCTGAGCGTATCGTGAAAGATGACGTGTTCACTTCTATCCACATTGAAGAATTCGATGTGATGGCACGTGACACTAAGCTTGGGCCTGAGGAAATCACACGCGATATTCCAAACGTGGGTGAAGAGTCTCTCAAGAACCTTGACGAAGCTGGCATTGTTTATATCGGTGCCGAAGTGAAGCCTGGTGACATTCTTTGCGGCAAGATTACGCCAAAGGGCGAGTCACCAATGACGCCAGAAGAAAAACTCCTGCGTGCCATTTTCGGTGAAAAAGCTTCTGACGTTCGTGATACTTCACTTCGCCTTCCACCCGGCGTTTCGGGCACAGTTGTAGAAGTGCGCGTATTCAACCGCCACGGTGTGGATAAGGATGAGCGCGCTCTGGCGATTGAACGCGAAGAAATTGAACGTTTGGCAAAAGACAGAGACGACGAGTTGGCAATTCTTGACCGTAACTCTTATGGTCGTTTGCATGACTTCTTGCTCGGCAAAGTAGCAACAGGCGGCCCACGCGGTCATAAGCTTGATGGCAAAATCACTGAAAAGAACATGGAAGACATTCCGCGTTCGCAATGGTGGAACATTGCTCTGGGCGCTGAAAAGCCAATGGGCGAACTTGAAGCCATGAAGCTGCAATATGACGAGTCCAAGAAGGGCCTCGAAAACCGGTTCATGGACAAAGTTGAAAAGCTGCAACGTGGTGATGAATTGCCTCCTGGCGTTATGAAGATGGTTAAAGTCTTCGTTGCCGTGAAGCGCAAGATTCAGCCCGGTGATAAGATGGCCGGTCGCCATGGTAACAAGGGTGTGGTTTCGCGCATCGTTCCGCAAGAAGATATGCCCTATCTGGAAGACGGCACACCAGTTGACGTTGTGCTCAATCCACTTGGCGTTCCTTCACGCATGAACGTAGGTCAGATCCTCGAGACCCATTTGGGTTGGGCCTGTGCTGGCATGGGCCGCAAAATTGGCGAAGCTTTGGATGCTTATTCCGCACACCAAAAAGTTAAGCCTGTCAAAGACGAGCTGCAACGCATCTATGGCAAGAATGCTGCAATTGATGCGCTTGAAGATCAAGACGTGATTGAATTTGCACATTCAGTTCGCAAAGGTATCTCGATTGCAACGCCAGTGTTTGATGGCGCGCGCGAAGAAGATATTGCTGCGATGCTGAAAGATGCTGGTCTTAACACATCAGGTCAGATCAAGCTTTATGATGGCAAGACAGGCGAAGTGTTTGATCGCCCTGTTACCGTTGGCTACATTTATATCTTGAAGCTTCACCATTTGGTGGACGACAAGATCCATGCCCGTTCGATTGGTCCATACTCACTTGTTACTCAGCAGCCGCTGGGTGGTAAGGCGCAGTTTGGTGGTCAACGCTTCGGTGAAATGGAAGTGTGGGCGCTGGAAGCTTATGGTGCTGCTTATACATTGCAAGAAATGCTGACTGTGAAGTCAG
>JAYTSN010000214.1:0-1448 GCA_043745625.1 Aestuariivirga sp.
GGTGCTTATTACGGATCACAACGTACGAGAAACCCTCGACCTTATCGATCGTGCGCTCATCATCCATGAAGGCCATGTCCTAACCGAGGGAACGCCGCAAGATATTGTTAACGATGCGAATGTGCGGCGATACTATCTTGGAGATAATTTTACACTTTAGGCCTATGGGACAGTCATGGCATTAATGCAACGACTTGTCATGAAGCAGGGGCAATCCCTGGTCATGACCCCGCAGCTGCAACAAGCGATCAAGCTTTTGCAAATGTCTAATATTGAGGTTCAGAGTTTTATTGATGCTGAGCTTGAACGCAATCCGCTTTTAGAGCGGAATGAATTGCGCGAGACCGCTGCGGTTGAAACAAAAACTGAAATTCCCGATGCGCCATTTTCTGCAGCTGATGCACGAGGCAGCGACGGGGATGGTGCAACGTCAGCGTCCGATAGTGGAGCGCCACCTTCGCAGAGCATGGCGGGGCCTGGCCCTGATTCAGGCTGGACGAGTACACGTGGCGGTGGCCAAGTTTCATTTGATGGTGAAGCTTATGATTTTGCGGCAAATGTAAGCCGCGAGGAAACCTTGGCCGAACATTTGACGGCTCAACTTTTTATGCATTTTCGCGACCCTGCCGATATTCTGATTGGTCAGCATTTAATTGGCACAGTCAATGAAGCTGGATATTTGACTTCTAACCCCGCCAGCATTGCTGAAACTATGGGTACGGATGTTTTGCATGTTGAGCGGGTGTTGGTTGTTCTCAAAACATTTGACCCTGTGGGTGTGTTTGCGGCTGACCTTAAAGATTGTTTGCGGTTACAGCTTTTAGATCTGAACCGCTTTGACCCTGCGATGGACGCACTGCTGGATAATTTGCCGTTGGTTGCAAAACGGGATTACCCCACACTTAAAAATCTCTGCCATGTTGGGCTTGATGATATTCACGATATGATAGCCGAGCTGCGTGCACTCAACCCAAAGCCCGGACATGCTTTTGGTTCCGAGCCAGTGATGCCGGTCGTGCCTGATGTTTCCGTGCGTGCTGCCAATGATGGCTCTTGGATGGTGGAACTGAATTCAGAAACTTTGCCGCGTGTTCTCATCAACAATCAATACGCAGCGCAGGTTTCGCGCGGGGCGCAGAAGACTGAAGACAAATTATTTTTAAGCGAGTGCCAGGCGCAGGCCAGTTGGCTGGTTAAAAGTCTAGATCAGCGTGCCAAAACAATTTTGAAAGTGGCGCGTGAAATTGTGAAACAGCAGGATGCTTTTTTGGTTTTGGGCGTTCAACATTTACGGCCGATCACGCTTAAAACTGTGGCCGAAGCAATTGAGATGCACGAATCGACGGTGAGCCGTGTCACTTCGAATAAATATATCGCGACCCCGCGCGGCACTTTTGAACTAAAATATTTTTTTACAAATGCCATTCAATCGGGAACTCTTTCGGGCC
>JAYTSN010000215.1:0-4419 GCA_043745625.1 Aestuariivirga sp.
CTGGTGCTGCACAAGATGATGCCCGGACAGGCCTCCGCCAAATGATCGCTTTACACCATAAAGCCGTCACACTCGATCGTGAGTTGAAGGCCGCAGAAGCGGCTTTTGCCCACGAACCCACGGAGGATAATTTAGCTGCACTGGTCGCCCTGCGCGATCAATTGACCTCGGCCCTCGGTTCCGAAGCCCATGTTGATGGCTTTGGCGTTGCTTCAGGCCGGACGAGTAATCAGGAGAACTGAGCTTCGGCTCAAGTTCGGTTAATCGCCGCTTAATGGTGCCGCAGTTAGTTTGCCCCGAATCAGTTTATGCCGAAGATCGTCTCTTCCGGCTCTTTGAAGGAATTGTACCCATGGCTCGTCCACCCGTCCGCCCACCCGGCAAAGCCGAACAAGAAGCGCCTACACCTGCTGAAGAGGCAGAAGCCGCAGCTGCTGAGGCGGCCTCGGATACTGATGGCCCCGTTCTTGATCTGAACGATGCCGCCGTTAAGCGCCTCATCAAGTTGGCCAAAGCGCGTGGTTATGTTACGTTGGATGAGCTCAATGCCATTCTGCCTTCAGAAGAAGTAACCTCGGATCAAATCGAAGACATATATTCGATGTTAGCCGAGATGGGCATTACGGTTGTTGAATCGGAAGAAGAAACCGAAAACGTCGCCACCAAAGTTGAAGAAGTTGAAAGCGGCGAAACCGCCCTCATGAAGGTGGATGCGCCGAAGCTTCCTGCTGACCGCACTGATGATCCGGTGCGCATGTATCTCCGCGAGATGGGCGCAGTTGAGCTTCTGTCGCGCGAAGGCGAAATTGCCATAGCAAAACGCATTGAAGCAGGCCGCGAGGCGATGATCAGCGGTTTATGCGAAAGCCCGCTGACCTTCCAAGCGATTATCATTTGGCGCGATGAATTGAACGAAGGCAAAATTTTGCTGCGTGACATCATCGATCTTGAAGCCACCTATGCTGGCCCGGATGCCAAGCAAAACCAATCCGTACAAACGCCAATGCCTTATGTGCCTCCCAAGGAAGAGGTGCGTAAGCAGGCTGAGCTCAAACGTGCCGAAGCTTCAAAGCAAGAGTCGCGCCGCGCGCCGCCGCCGCCACGCCGTGGCGGGGATGATGATTTCTCGGATGTGTTGTCGCCTGAAGATTTCGATAAACCAAATGTTGAAGACGAGGAAGATGATGAGGGCGATGACCTCGGCGTTTCTTTGTCGGCCATGGAAATGGAACTCAAGCCAAAGGTGCTTGAAGTGTTCGACGAAATTGCGCGTCTTTATAAATCACTGCGCAAGTTGCAGGATCAAGAAGTGCTGGAAGGCGAGGGATTATCGCCTTCACAAGAACGCCGTTACCGCAAACTGCGCGATGATATCATCACCAATGTGAAATCTCTTTCGCTTAACAATGCGCGTATCGAAGCGCTGGTTGAACAGCTTTATGATATTGCCAAGCGCTTGAACATTCTTGAAGGCCGTCTGATGCGTCTTGCGGAAACTTATAAAGTACCGCGTGATGAATTCTTGCGTGAATATCAATCAAACGAACTCGATGCTGAATGGTTAAAGCGCGTTGGCCGCCTCACCAAGCATGGTTGGAAGAAGTGGGTGAACGACGAGAAGGAATCCATCAAGGTTATCCGCGATGAGATTTATGAACTCGCTTCGGCCACAGGTCTGCAAATTACTGAATATCGCAAGATTGTTGGCATGGTGCAAAAGGGCGAGCGCGAAGCGCGCATTGCCAAGAAAGAAATGGTCGAGGCCAATCTTCGTCTCGTGATTTCGATTGCCAAGAAATACACCAATCGCGGTTTGCAGTTCCTGGATTTGATTCAGGAAGGTAATATTGGTTTGATGAAGGCGGTTGATAAGTTTGAATATCGCCGTGGTTACAAATTCTCCACCTATGCCACATGGTGGATCAGGCAGGCGATCACCCGTTCGATTGCAGACCAAGCCCGCACCATCCGTATCCCTGTGCATATGATCGAAACCATCAACAAGATCGTGCGCACATCCAGGCAGATGATGCACGAAATCGGCCGCGAAGCCACGCCTGAAGAAATGGCCGAAAAACTTTCGATGCCTTTGGAAAAAGTCCGCAAGGTGATGAAGATCGCCAAGGAACCAATCTCGCTGGAAACGCCTGTGGGTGATGAAGAAGATTCACATCTGGGCGATTTCATCGAAGACAAGGGCGCAATTCTGCCAATCGACGCCGCCATCCAAGCCAATTTGCGCGAAACCACCACACGCGTGCTGGCAAGCTTGACGCCACGTGAAGAGCGGGTTCTGCGCATGCGCTTTGGTATTGGTATGAATACGGATCACACGCTGGAAGAAGTGGGGCAGCAGTTTAGTGTGACCCGCGAGCGGATCAGGCAGATCGAAGCGAAGGCGCTCAGGAAGCTGAAGCATCCGTCACGGTCTAGGAAGCTGCGGAGTTTCTTGGACAACTAGGTTTATTTTCTTGCAATGGACGGTTTTAGATTAATGGATTAACAATGATGAATAGGCAGTATGAAAATTTTCCAAACCCGCCAATTCAAGAGGCCCTCCTTGATTTTCGCGTCGGATTCGTTAGTCCGCCAACAAAAGAAGATGTGAGAAATCTTTTGCCTTTGTTGGCTCGTAAATATCCTATTAGCAATGATCTTTTTCGAATGAACGCTACATTTGAGTTGAACCAAGGAGTTGGATCGGCAAATCACGTTTCTAATTTCGGTGGTCTACGGTTTGAATCTACTGAGCGTAACTTTGTGTTCCAAGCTCATGTCGACGGCTTCACTATTAGCAAACTAAAGCCCTATCGAAATTGGGATGAGCTCGTTGGCGAAGCCAAAGAGTTATGGGTAAACTATTTTGACGTTTTGAAACCTCTCACGATAGAACGAATCGCCTGCCGGTATATTAATCGAATTGAAGTCAATGAGAGATTTTTTGACTTCAGCGACTATCTTACTGCCGCTCCTCATGTACCAGAAAAACTGCCTCAGGGCGTAAGTAGATATCTTACGCAGTTGGAAATACCTGCTCCTCACGAAAAGGCGACTGTAATAATTACGCAGTCCCTTGAAGGGGTTTCGGACGCGCCGCCCGCATTTTTGCTTGATATAGATGTCTTCAAAGTTGAAAGTTTTATAGCGGAAGAAAATAGTTGGTGGATCGAATTAGAAAAACTTCGTGCATTGAAGAATCAGTTCTTTTTTGAGAATGTTACAGATAAAGCAAAGGCACTTTTTAGATGAGCCACACAGCACTTAACATTGCCGGTTATTCAAATGCGTCTTTTGCTTCGTCGCGAGGTGTGAGTTTAGTTGCCAACCTTGTGAAGAAATCAATTCAAGGAATTACCAAGTTCCAATCGGATACGGGCACCTCTCAAGTTTCTTATGGAAAGACTTTGGAGGCTTTAGCACAATTCAAAATCGACTATGCAGAACATAACTGGGGAGGCGATGATGAGTTGCCAATTCATCCGATCGCCATCGAGAATGCAGAGCATTTTCTAGCTTTGCTCCCGTCTAAATTTCATGATCCAGAAGTAATTCCCGAAGCAGATGGGTCAGTTGCATTCGAATGGCGCTTTGGGACGTTTAGATCAGTTATTGTTGTTTTTTCTCAACTACAACGTATTGAATATTCGATCTTATCTAGTCGAACGAGTGCTAATTTTGGCCATTGCTCATTTTACGGTCTGGTGCCACTAGATATTGTTAGACACCTTAACAGCATTGGCAACTTTAATGCAGTTCCCTGATCCGGTTTTGGCCGATGAATTTGTTGCGCGGTTCATTCTAGAAAGTAGTAAATATCGTATCAGTGATATGAGAGTTACTTATAGCGCCTTTATGCCTGCAAGGGACAACATTCTGTCGGTTTTCCGGACAGATTATTTAACACAAGATCAGATTATTGCCTTGGGAAAGGAGTTTGTTGCATCTCCGCGAGCCCGAGAAGTACAAGCTTATGGAACCGTAAAGTCGTCAATATTCTTTGACCAAGACTTGCAAATGTTACCTACATCTGAACCACATCCAAGGCATGTCGACGTTATCGGCTGGACGGAAAAAGAAGCAAATCGTTCTCGAGCGCAGATAATTGCCGAATTCGCGACACTTTTGGTTGTCAAACGCATTTGCGCTTGATCTAATTCCCACACGCGCCGCGTAGCCATCCACCAGCGCCCTGATCATTTTCTGATAAGGCACACGTTGTTTCTTGGCTTCAGTTTTAAAAAAATCGATGCTGCGGCGGGAAAGGCTTAATGTGACTTTCACATTGTCATCGCGCAGCACAAGTTCTGAAGGCGGTGGCAGGAAGTCTTTTATGATTTTGACCTTACCAATTTCGCCTTTGGCATATTCAATTTTGGTTTTCATAGTTTGTCAAAAGCCTTCTCATCCGCGACACTCGTC
>JAYTSN010000216.1:0-12459 GCA_043745625.1 Aestuariivirga sp.
CGACCAAAAGGAGTTGTTGAAGCGCTACCGTTTGCAAAATAGAATTTTTGGGAAACGTAAGGAATTTCTCTTCCTACCACAATTTGTCTAGTTTTGCTCAACTCTCCATTGGCATTCCGTTCCTTTGCATAAATCTTATGCTTTTCATCAATATCAAAGATTGGATCGATTTGAGAGATATTGTTTCGACCAACCGATGCAATCACAATATTGGGTTGAAAAAGTTGAAGCATATCAATAAAGAATTTTTTGCCTCTATTAGTTAGGTCCTTTTTTGTTTTTATCTCCGCTTTTAGAGTTGCTGCTTCCTTCTGCTTCAAGAGTTTTGAATTTTGAATACCTAGCTTTGACCAAGTCGGATTTGTAGCGATTGGCGAGCCTACATCTATATGAAGGGCTATGTTCTGCGCTTCTGCGCTCATCCCATAACTTGCACTGCAGCCTTTTAGAACGCACTCAAAGGAGTTGAACCATGAATAGGGGTTACACTTAAAATAATCTGAAAGTTGAGACTTTAGCTCAACTGGGTTGCTATTCGACCTTACAACATTGAAACGCCTCAGTAACCCGTTGCCAGTCAGTCTATCCTTTTCTGATTTCTTTGGTTGAAATTCACGATTGGAAGGATTGAGGCCAACTGTGAGAATTCTGATTTTTGAGTCCTGATATGCTTCAATATCTCCAAAATAAGGAATAGGAATCATGAACCCACTTGGTATTTCTGCCGCTTGCTTGACAATCTCATCGTCTCTGACGCTTTCGAAGTGTTCAATGTTCTCGAGTAGGAGCTTATCAAGCGCTTTTGTATCTACTTTGAAACTCATCTAATGCCCGCAGCCTCACGCAAAACATCCTCAGCCCACTGATTCAGACTCACGCCTTTCAATTGCGCCGCCAATGCTGCTTTCGCGTGAACTTGCGGATCGATGCGGAACATGACTTTGCCGGAATAGGGCTTGTTAGGTTCTTTGCCTGTTTGTTTGCAAAAGGTGAGATAATCATCAACAGAATCTTTAAAGGCTGCCTTGATTTCCTTTACTGAATTGCCTTCGTAAGTGATGACATCATTGACGCCCAAGAGTTTGCCAAACAGGCAATCATCTTCCAGCGAGTATTCTGTGCTGCCGTGATAACCTTTATATTTCAAAACTTCATTCATGGTGTAACTCCGATCTCGATCAAAAACGCACGAACGTATTTGACTACATATTGCTTTGTTTCTTTTTGCGGGTGGGGGCGATGGGCCAAATATGTGCAACGTTCATGCTGGAACTTCACCCATGAGCCAGCGCTTTCGAAAACTTTGCAGCCGACCGCAACCAGAAGAGACTCAATATCTGCCCAAGCAATGCCAGACTTTATTGGTTCGGCAAAAACGGCTTCCAACGTTTTGCGTTGCTTATTGTTCATGCTTGCAATATATGCTAGCAAAACCAAAATTGCAAGTGAGCCGTATCTACCTCCATGACAAAACATATAATCATCGGCGGAACAGGTGGAATTGGGGCGGCTATTGTGCGGCAGCTTCGGAATGCTGGCAACGACATTCATTTGATTGCGCGGGACGGAGCTAAGCTTGCAGCACTCGCCTCGGAACTGGGTGCTACTTTTGCGGTGGCGGATGTTCAGGATCGGGCTTCGCTTGAGGCGGCTATTATTGCGGCGGGGCCCTCTATTGATGGCCTCTGCTATGCGGCCGGCACAATTAATTTGAAACCTTTGCACCGTCTCACCGATGCCGATGCATTGCGGGATTTTGAGATTAATGCGCTTGGCGCGTTCCGTGCTGCGCAGATTGCGTTGCCATTGCTCAAGGCCTCGACGCAAGCGACGGCTTCGATATTGTTGTTCTCTACCGTTGCGGTTGCGCAGGGTTTTACGGCGCATGCTTCAATCTCGATGGCCAAGGGGGCTATTGAGGGCCTCACCCGCGCTCTGGCCGCCGAGCTTGCTCCAAAAATTCGCGTAAATGCGATTGCGCCGTCTCTTACCAAAACGCCATTGGCCACTGCTTTGACCGCAAATGATGCAATGGCCACAGCGATTGCGGGCCTACATGCTGCCCAGCGCTTGGGCGAGCCGGATGATATTGCTGAGATGGCGGCCTTGTTGCTCTCGCCAAAATCCTCTTGGATTACAGGCCAGATTATTGGCGTGGATGGCGGAAGGTCAACGCTGCGCACCAAGGGCTGAGCCATGGCAAAGATGCGCAAAAAATCAGATTTGCCTGAGAAAAATTGCGCCGCTTGTGGGCGGCCTTTCAGTTGGCGCAAGAAATGGGCTAAAGTCTGGGATGAAGTGAAGACCTGTTCTGATGCTTGCAAATCCCCCAATCGGAAAGCCAATCATTGAAATGTAATCCAACCGTTTGTGTCTAGCGACCATGAAGAATTTATCCCGCTGCCTCACGCTTGATCACATCCATGTGCGTAGAGCTTGGAAATTGTGATCTAAGTTTATTTGCCTTTTGATTTTCCCGGGACGAGACTGCCATAACGGAGGATTCTTATGGATCAGGATATCAGCGGCGAGCGCGTTACTATTCACAGGCTAAGTGTGCGTGTTTTTCATTGGCTCAATGTGATTGCAATGCTGATCATGATCCCTAGCGGCTGGCAGATTTATAATGCCACTGTTTTTTGGAACGAAGATTACCCATTTCCGGATGCGATAACACTTGGCGGTTGGCTGGGTGGTGGCATCAAATGGCATTTGGCGGCCATGTGGCTGTTGGTGATCAATCTCCTGGTGTATTTGGCTATCGGTATTTGGAACGGTCATTTTAGACGTCGGTTTTTTCCTTGGTCGCCCAAAGGTGTTGTTGCTGACTTAACAAAAGCTGCGCAATTTAAATTGCCGCATGATCATGTGAAATATAATTATGTGCAGAAGACCACGTATATCGGGATCATGCTGATCATCATTGTAACGATCCTTTCGGGTTTTGAGCTTTGGAAGCCGGTTCAGTTGCAAGCGCTGGGTTATTTTATGGGTGGCTATGAGGGTGCAAGACGCGTGCATTTCATCGGTATGGCATTGATTTGCGCATTTATTGTTTTGCATGTGGCACTCGTTGCAATCGTACCATCAACTTTCTTGCCTATGATTACAGGGCGTTTCCGCAAAAAGAATTCCAATGATAAGGATGCTCATCATGCAGGTTGATCGCAAAACACTGATCGTTGAAAATAAAAAATTGCTGGTTGATGTTCAGCGCCGTTCATTTATGAAGCAGTCGCTTTCGATGGGCGCACTTTTGATGCTTACGGGTTGTGCTGATGGCTATGAGCCAGAATTTGCGGATCGCATATTAAATGCGATGGCAAAATGGAATGACCGCGCGCAGGCTGCGTTGTTCAGCAGCACCAAACTGGCGCCCACTTACACGCAAGCTGATGTGGTCGATCCGTTTCGGTTTAATGCTTATTACGGCATAGATGAAGTTCGCACTGTAGACGAGGCGACCTATAAACTCGAGATATCAGGGATGATTGCTAAGAAAGACAGTTGGACTTTAGACCAGCTTCGCGCGCTGCCACAAGAATCTGCAATCACCCGCCATATCTGTGTTGAAGGCTGGAGCCTGATTGGCAAGTGGGGCGGGGTTCCGCTTAAGACATTTCTAGAGATGGTTGGTGCAGATACGACTGCCAAATATGTGGGCTTCAAATGTGCTGATGATTATTGGACGAGCTTGGATATGCCTTCAGCTTTGCATCCGCAAACCATCATGGCGCTGACCTTCAATGATAAAGTTTTGCCGAAAGAAAACGGGTTCCCGTTTAAAGTTCGCGTGCCCACAAAGCTCGGCTTTAAAAATCCAAAACACGTCACAGAAATTTTTGTGACGAATGATTATCCCGGCGGTTATTGGGAAGACCAAGGCTATAATTGGTTCAGTGGTTCTTGATATTGTGAGACGGCGGAGCGATCTGCCTTTTTTATTGGTTGAGATTGATCTCAGATGTTTGGCCAGCAGCGATGAGGAAATCTGCTTTCAAATTTTGATCGCCTAATTTTGCTTCAGCAAAATAATGGCCCGGCTTTAAAACTATTTCGGCGGCAACGCCCATGAACGGGGGTAGTGCATTTCCGTTGTCGTCCATTATTTGCCAATGTACTTCGCGCTCGGTGTTGCCGGCTACATTAAGTTTTGCAAGCCCCGCAATATGGTCGATGTTTACAGCACTCGTGTATCCTGCCTTCACATTCACATCAGTCACTGCCAGTGCGTTGCCTGATACGAATTTACTTTCAATTCGGTAGGCACCCTCGGCGACGTTCAAAACTTCGCCCGGCCTGTGGCTTGTGGCAACGAGCTTGCCTTTTTCAATTCCTGATAGCGCATAGATCTTGCTGGTGCTGGCGATGCCAAATTGGTCAACGCCTTTCACGCGTGGCAAAACTCTTAATGCACCTGCGTTCATCACGAAGCTCATACAAATCTTGGTGCCCGGCTGCACGGTGATCATTTCTTTAAGATGGGCAGAGCCGAAAATTGCTTCAACGTGATATTGGCCTGGTTTCAGCGGAACGGTCACCACGGATGCGGTTTTATCGTATATCAAAGCTTGATCCTGATCGCTGATTTTCCAGTCGATGTTATCAACCAGCAGGCTGCCATTTGCTGAATAAAGAGCCGATAGCTCTAAAGTTTCATGGCCTGCGGCAACAGTCGTTATCGCCCATTCACCAGTGGCGGGCAGGGTGATTTCGTTTGTCTTGGATGTTGAACTGATCGGATTTTCGGTTGCAGCTTGTACAATGCCTGCGGTTAAAAATAGAGCCGCCACCAAAGCAGGCGCGAGGCGCACTAATCTTTGGTGGCGGATATGCGTTGGACGGGTGCTTAGATCGCCCATGCGCTGTGTCCCTTATTTAACTCTCCCCCGAACTCTACGGTCGGTAACAGTGTTCAAGCATGGTTAGCGGGGGGCGGCAACGAAATGCTTAATCAATGGTTAATATCAGCATTGCAATTGAAAGCATTGCCAAACGAACCACCGAACGCCAAAGTCTGTATCATGAAATTGAACGACACCTCAAACGTTTTGGCTTTTCTCAAAAGCCGCAAATCCGCTTCTGCCAAGGCAATGACTGGGCCGGGGCCGTCAAAAGTTCAGATAGATGAAATTCTTGAAATTGCAGTGCGGGTGCCAGACCATGGCAAACTTGCGCCTTGGCGGTTCATTTTATGCGAAGGCGAAGGTCGCGCTCGCATGGGCCAAGGCTTTGCTGATGTTTGGACCAAGAACAATCCAACTCAAGGCACCGAAATTTTAGATTTTCAGCGCGGTTTGTTTATGCGCGCTCCAGTTATTTTAGTTGTGGTTTCGACCGCAGCTGTTCACGGAAAAATTCCGGTTTGGGAACAGCAGATGTCTTCTGCTACCGTGTGTTATAATGCAGTGCTTGCTGCAACGGCGCTGGGGTTTGATGCGCAATGGCAATCGGATTGGGTGGCCTACGATGAAGCGGCAAAGGCTGTCATGGGTGTTAGGCCACATGAAAAAGTTTCTGGAATTGTATATATCGGAACTTCGAGCGTTATTCTTGAAGATCGTCCGCGGCCAGATGTTTCGAGTTTGCTCACAAGGATTAATTCATAATGGCCATTCGCGGTGTGTTGTTTGATAAGGATGGCACCTTGATTGAATCTGACGGCACATGGATTGCTGTGTTCAAATCTTTTTTATCGCAAGTCAAAAAAGTGGGGCCGCACGAAGTTGATGCTTTAATGGCGAAGGCTGGCTACGACATTAAAAATAACAAGCTTATTCCTGGCAGTGTGCTTGCTGCTGGCACCTCACAAGAGTCGATTGCAATATGGTGGCCAGAGCTTGATCACCAGGGCGTGCAAGAAAAATATCTCCTGCTTAACAATGATTATGCCCACCTCGCCCAAGACTTTATGAAACCGCTGATGGATTTGGTTCCGGTTTTGGATCAGTTACATGACATGGATTTGAAATTGGGCGTAGCTACCAACGACACCCACAGGTCAGCAACGGGGCATATGCATCAGCTTGGAGTGCATGGTTATTTCGTTGAGATTATCGGCGCTGATAGCGTGGCCATTGCTAAACCTTCTGGTCAAATGATCAAACGCTTTGCTGAAGCAACAGGTCTTCAGCCTCACGAAATTGCGATGGTAGGCGATAACACGCACGATATGGAAGAAGCGCGTGCGGGTGGGGCAGGGCTGGCGATTGGAGTGCTGACTGGAAATGCCGCGCGAGAAGACATTGCGCATTTGGCAGATCATGTTTTAGATTCGATTGCCGATATTGCGCCATTGCTCAAAAGGCTGGCCTGATGTTTTATGAAGTGGCAAAAAACAATCACGGCTTGGCTCTCGATCCTTTTTACGCATTGGTTGGTCCGCGCCCGATTGCTTGGATTTCGACGGTGTCGAAAGCTGGTATTGCCAATTTGGCACCGTATAGTTTTTACAATGCCTTCGCTCATAACCCTCATTATGTGGCGTTCGGTTCTGGCGGCTTTAAAAATACGATACAGAATATTACTGACACTGGCGCGTTTGCAGTCAACCTTGCGACTTTTGATCTGCGTGAAGCCATGAATGTCACGTCGTCAAGCGTAGAAGGTGATGAATTTGTGCTGGCGGGACTCGAAAAAGCACCGTGCAACATGATTGCTTCGCCCCGCGTTGCAGCAAGTCCAGTGTGCTTGGAATGCCGTCATTTCCAAACCATTGATTTGCCAAACGACGAAGGCGTTGTCGCTGATTGGTTAGTAATTGGCAAAGTGATCGGCATTCATATTGACAATCGGTTCATTGAAAATGGCCGGGTAAACACTGCTGCAATGAAACCTATCGCCCGCCTCGGATATGCCGAATATGCCACCGTTGATGAGGTTTGGAAAATGCGTCGGCCTGCATAGCTGTTGCATCACAAAGGGCGTATTGATCACATAATTGCAACCTTAGATTTTGTTGCTGACAGAGTGAGTCGCTCTGTGAGTCGTGAACATTGCCCGAACGCCACAATTTCGCCATGTTGATAAGTCTGAGGATGACTTATAATAACCATTATATAACAATTTATTACAGTGCTTTGGCCCCTGTGGATAACCTGTTTAATAATCTGTTAACCATCGCGGAGTCAGGACTCGTATTGCGTGCGGAAAACGCCGTTGTAAATTTTTGAGAGTGAAACAAATGTTAAGTTGTCTGTTGATTGATAAAAATCCAGTAGAAAGACAAAAACTTCAACAAATGCTGGGCGCGATGGGATTTCATTGTGATGAGCGTGCAGGTGCTGAAGAGGGCATTCGTTTTTGCCAAGAAAGCAATCCCGATGTTGTTGTTATGGAGGCGTCTGGCGTTAAAGCAGCGAAAGAATTTTTGCGGTTGTTGCGTTATCATGGACGTTCGCACCAAAGGCCCGTGGTTATCCTCTACGCTGAAAAGCCAAACATGGAGTCTGTAGGCGAGACTATTATTGAAGGTGCCGCTGATTTTTTAGTGAAGCCGTTTGACCGCGATTTACTTTTGTTCAAGCTCGAGCAAGCCGGCGTTCTGCCAAATTAGATTAATTCATTACTGAAACCTTAAATTTTATAATGAACTGATTGTTAAACCTTAGCCCTTAGCTTTGTCATCAGTAAATAGATGAGTTGGTTTTTGTGATGAGTGAAAACGTTAATTTAGGACTGGATATATCAGTTCTCAATCATGTTTTAGAAGCTGGCGATGATGCGGCGCGCAGAGCGCTTGCGCTGCAACTTGCGTATTTTATCACCGACGGATCAGCAACTGAAATTGAATGCCAACAGGTAATCCCAATCCTCCTCAAACTCAGTGTTGATGATTGCCCAGACGTTCGGCGCGCTCTCGTTTTGGCGTTAACTCATGAATCATCTCTACACTCTGACATCGTATTCTCAATCATTGCCGATGAAGATTCCATAGCGCTTCCATTCTTAACACAAACGCCTGCACTCAATTCTTGGCACATGATGGCGATATTGCGGGTAGGAGATGAAGCGCGGCAACGCGTTGTTGCAGCTCGCGATGATATTCCCGCTGAGGCCGCCAACTACATCATCAAGTCTTCACCGATGATGACGGTTCGTGCGTTGATGAATAATTCCATTGTCATTCTTGAAACGCAAGATTGTCACACTCTGTATCAACGCTTCAGCAATGCTCCCGAAATTGTCGAAAGCCTTTTAGCGCGGTCAGATCTTCCGCTTGAAATTCGCATAACGCAGGCAAAACGTGCTGCCAGTCGTATGCGTCAGCTTATGGCAGAGCGGGGCTGGGTGCCTGCGAATGATGCAACGGAGCTGGTGTCAGATGCAGAAGACAACGCCATCCTTCGAGTTTTGTCGGAAGCCGATTTGAATGAACGCGCCGGAGCAACACATTATCTGGCGCAGCAAAATATGCTGACGCCAGCGTTGATTGTGCGCGCAGCTGCCACGGGCCAAATGCGGGTTGTTGAAGCAGCATTGGCTCATCTTTCAGGTATTTCGCAAACGCGCGCAACTGAACAAATGTATTCACGCGCCACGCTTGGATTCAAATCCATTTTCAAGCGGTCGGGTTTGCCTGCTGCTTGTTTTGGAGTTTTGAAAGCGGCCTGCGATGTGGTTGTCGATGCCAAAGATGAAGGCCTTCCACTGGAGACCGAAGAGTTTGGTCGCCGCGTTTTAGAAGCATTGATGACACGGTACGAGCAAATGAATTCCACTGATCGTGCCAAGCAAATTGAATATCTTGGGCGCTATGGTTCAGAGCGTGTACGCAAGATTGCCAAGCGCTTGAAAGCCGACATGGTGCGCGCGGCTTAGTACGGTTTGACTTTTCCACCGAAAAGTTAAAAGCGCCCTCATTTATTATTGCCGATCAACTTATCCTAACTTTCACATTCGCGTGAAAGTTTCGGTTGATCTAAAACTTAAATTGCTCATTCAAAACGCGTTCGGCTAAGCTGTGGCCGGGATCGAACAATAATTTAACGCTGCGCTTTTTATCTTCGGCAATTTCAACTGTTGCGACGTTGCGTACTTCAATATGGTCGGCCACCGCCGCAACGGGGCGCTTATCTGGTTCAAGCGCAGTTATTTTAACTTTGGCATTGTGAGGCAAAATTGCGCCGCGCCAGCGTCTGGGGCGAAATGCACTTATTGGGGTCAGAGCTAGCAAAGGTGAGCCAATCGGCAAAATTGGTCCGTGAGCTGACAAATTATAAGCCGTACTGCCCACTGGTGTTGACACCAACAAACCGTCGCAAATCAATTCATCAAGCCTGGTTTGATTGTCGATCGTAATATGGAGCTTTGCAGCTTGGCTACGCTGGCGCAATAATGATACTTCATTAAACGCCAGGCCTTGATGGATTTTTCCGTCGTGCCCTATCGCTGTCATCTTCAAAGGGCGAATGCTGGTTAATTCGGCCTCATGTAATCGTTCCAGCAATTTTTTATCAGAAAAATCATTCATCAAAAAACCGACTGATCCACGATTCATGCCGTAGATCGGAAGACCCGAAGACATGAATTTATGAAGGGCTTGCAACATCAGGCCGTCGCCGCCCAGTGCCACCACGGCATCAGCAGAGGCTGGGTCAGCGTTTCCATATAACTTTGCCAGTCTTGCCAATGCTTTGCGGGCTTCGGGCGCTTCTGAGGCGAAAAAAGCGATGTGATTGTATTTCATACCGTTATTTGTTCATTGACAGTCTCAGGTTGGCGATACATTGATTTAAATACGTTACCATTGCTTGAAGGCTTGTCCACCAAAGATGCGAAGTCTGGTTATTTGTTCTACCTGTAAATTTTCGGCTGAATCCAAATTCGCTCCCGATGGGCGCACGGGCGGAGCAATTTTAATTGCGGCCATGCAGGATGTTTTGGCTGAACAGGGCCGCGATGACGTTTCAGTTCAAACCCAAATCTGTTTGTGGAATTGCACAAGGCCTTGCAGCGTCGTGATGCGCGATGACGAACGTTTCTCTTATGTAACGGGCGGCAACGAACCGACCAAGGCGCAAGTCGAAGCGATTTTACAGTGGTTTGACGCGCATGGCGCAACCGAGACTGGTGAGGTTCCATTCAAGCAATGGCCGCAAGCCATGCGCGGGCATTTCATCGCGCGCATGCCACCGGTGAAATTATGACCATATCTTTAATTTTAGGTGGTGCTCGCAGCGGCAAAAGCCGGATGGCAGAGTCACTCGCATTTGGCAAAAAATATTATATCGCAACGGCTCAAGCTTTCGACGATGAAATGCGCGCTCGCATTGCCGCCCACAAGCGCCAACGTGGCGATGGCTGGCTGACACATGAAGTGCCATTTGATTTGGTCAATATCCTCAAAGATCTTGATGCTGAAAGCCATTTTATTTTAGTCGACTGTTTGACGCTTTGGCTTTCCAATTTATTGCTGGCCGACGCGGACTGCGCCGAAATGGTTGGCGAATTAATTGACCACTTGAAAACTGCCAAAGCAACTGTGGTTGTTGTTTCGAATGAAGTTGGGCTTGGCGTTGTGCCCGATAATAAGTTGGGGCGGGCATTCAGAGATATCCAAGGCATTGCCAATCAGGGAGTTGCGGCGATTTCCAACCATGTTGTTTTTATGGCTGCTGGTTTGCCGTTAGTGCTTAAAGGATCAATGCCAAAGCCGCCGCAACCGCCAGCAGAATAAGCAGAGCGCGGTCATAAAGTTCAAGCCCTTGATCAATGTCGGTGGCGGTCATTTGCTTGCGGCCATCGCCCATGTATGCGAGTTGAACCATTTCCCCATCATAGTTGCGTGGGCCACCAAATCTTAAATCTAACGCACCTGCCATTGCTGCTTCAGGCCAACCGGCATTTGGCGATTGGTGTTTGCCTGCATCGCGCCACATTGAGTTCAGCGCAGTCTGTGCGCACGTTTTCGATTTAAACCACGCAGCCCCGGCAAACAATAAACCGGTTATACGCGAAGCAGGCAAATTCACCAGATCATCAAGTTTGGCCGCAGCCCAGCCAAAATGCAGATATTTTTCTGACTTATGACCGATCATTGAATCAGCCGTGTTGATGGCTTTATAAATAATAATGCCGGGGAGGCCTGCAATGGCGAACCAGAATATTGGTGCGGTAATGCCGTCAGCAGTGTTTTCTGCCAAACTTTCCAGCGCAGCTTTGGCTACACCACTCTCGTCTAAAGTGCTTGGATCGCGGCCCACAATTTTCGCCACTTCCTTGCGTGCTGAAACAATTGATTGGGGCAGGGTGCGGGCCACGGCGGTCACATGATCGCGCAATGATTTCTGTGCGATGAAAGCTGTGGCCAACAGCGTGTTGATGATCCAGCCATATTGAAACGACAGCAATAGTTTTTCGGCAAGCAATGCTGGAACGCCAACCGAAATACAAAGTGCAGCCACTGCGAAGATACCATGATTGCGTTGGTCGCTATCTTCGGCATCTGGATCGTTGAGGCCTTCATCGAGGTAGGCAATCATTTTGCCGATCCATTCAACAGGGTGGCCGATGGCGCGTTGGAGGCTTTGCGGATAGCCTATAAAATATTCGATCACCAAAGCAAAAGCTGCCATCACAAAATGGTTCATTGAATGGCTCCGGCGAGTTGCAGAATTTGATTAAGATTGAGATGGGTTTCGAGATGGACTGCGAGATCATCCAAGGTCTGCTCAATGGTTTGGTCAAACGCAAAGTTCGAAACATTCACGCCAAGCGATTTGAGAAAGGCATGGCGAAAACCATCGGCAGCAAAGCATCCGTGAAGATAGGTGCCAGTGACTAACATGTCGGGGCTAGAAGCGCCTTCGGGACCATTGGCGGTTTGGGCAAATAGCCTGGCGCAGTCTGGCCCCGTGGTTTTGCCCAAGTGGATTTCATAGGCATTGATAAGCTGGCCACTGAGCGCGTGGATGGCTTGGGTTTCCGTTGTGGTTTTGTCGCTTTGCAGCGAGGTTTCAACATTGAGCAGCCCAAGCCCTTCAACACTTGTTGGCGGGCCTTCCAGTCCTTGTGGATCATGGATCATGCGGCCCAGCATCTGATAACCACCACATAAACCCAGAACGCGCCCGCCACGGCGCACATGGGCTTTCAGGTCAATATCCCAACCTGCAGCCCGCAGCGTACTCAGATCAGGAATTGTGGATTTGCTGCCGGGAATGATGACCAAAGTGGCATCGCCCGGAATGGCCTCACCCGCTGAAATGAACTGAACATTCACATCAGGTTCTAACCGAAGCGGATCAAGATCATCGAAATTGGCGATGCGAGGTAATCGTAAAACACATATTTTCAAACCTTTTGAGTTGGTTGCATTCATATGTTCTAGTGTCACTGCATCTTCAGCAGGCAGTTTATCCGCTGCACCGAAATGTGGAACCACGCCCAAGCAGGGCGTTTTGGTTTCACGCTCCAGATAAAGTTTTCCCTCAGAAAACAATTGCGGATCGCCATGGA
>JAYTSN010000217.1:0-1442 GCA_043745625.1 Aestuariivirga sp.
CGCAATTTTGAAAGTGAATCGAAGTCCATCGGCGTATCAATAATCTGAGCGGCAGGCACCATACGCACAGAAGAACCGCCGGGGATAACGGCCAGCAAATTATCCCAACCGCCGCGAATACCGCCGGCATGTTTATCGATCAGTTCGCGGAAGGTGACACCTAGTTCTTCTTCGACGTTGCACGGGGTGTTCACATGGCCGGAGATACAGAACAATTTTGTGCCCACATTATTGGGGCGGCCCATGGAGTTAAACCACGTGGCCCCACGGCGCAAAATTGTGCCGGTGACGGCAATTGATTCCACATTGTTCACAGTGGTAGGCGCGCCATAAAGGCCGACGTTTGCAGGGAATGGCGGCTTCATGCGTGGCTGGCCTTTTTTGCCTTCCAAGCTTTCAAGCATGGCGGTTTCTTCGCCGCAAATATAAGCGCCAGCGCCATGAGCGATATAAATATCCATGTCCCAGCCATTCACATTGCCCTTGCCAATCAGCTTGGCTTCATAGGCTTGGTCGATGGCGGCTTGGAGATGTTCCCGCTCGCGGATGTATTCGCCGCGCACATAAATATAGGCGGCAGAGCATGCCATGGCGGCGCCTGCGATGAGGCAACCTTCAACCAGCAGATGCGGATCATGGCGCATGATTTCGCGGTCTTTGCAGGTGCCGGGTTCCGATTCGTCAGCATTGACCACAAGGTAATGCGGGCGCTCGCCCACCACCTTGGGCATGAAAGACCATTTGAGACCAGTTGGGAAGCCAGCGCCGCCGCGACCACGAAGACCTGAGGCTTTGATCTCATTCACCAGCCAATCACGGCCTTTGTCGATGAAGAATTTTGTATCAAGCCAGCAGCCGCGTTGCTTAGCGCCAGCGAGCCCCCAATCGTGGAGGCCATAGAGGTTGGTAAAAATGCGGTCTTTATCAGCGAGCATGGTTTACTTTCTCCCCGGCTTTTCGCCGATGGAATTTTCAGGGCGCCAGCCTTTGGCAAGCTTCGTGGATTGCTTCACCCATTCATCGCGCGCGATGCGGCCTTGGAAGCCTTTCAGCAGTGCGTCCACATGTTTAATGTCAGCGGCTGACCAGGAGGCGATTTGGTCGAAGTGCCACACGCCAGTTTTGTTCAGCAGCTTTTCGAATGCAGGGCCAACACCCCAGATCAGCTTCAAATCATCGGCCTTGCCGCGTGGTTTTTTAAGGAGCTCAGGTTTGCCGCTGGGTGCTGATCTCTCAGCCGCAAGTTTGACCGGCGAGGCTTCTATTTTTTTGACGCGCTGGACCGGGGGTTTCGTGATGCGAACCCCACCCAGCTCTTGCGGTGCGGTTGCAACTGGAGCCATTTGCCGAACTGCGACTGGTGCATTCTGGGGTGCCGTTGCAGCGGGCACTGGCGTTCCTTTAGAGCCTTCAATAGTGCCCGCAACCGCTGTGGGTGTTGG
>JAYTSN010000218.1:0-1435 GCA_043745625.1 Aestuariivirga sp.
GCGCCATCACGAATGTTAGGAGCGATGTCGTTCTTGTAAATATCGGCCTGCAATTCATCAGGCGTTGCCATCATCAGCAAGTCGCCCCACTTGGCGGCATCAGCCACGGTCATCACTTTGAGACCGTCAGCTTCGGCTTTCTTGATGGTGGGCGAGCCCGCCTTCAAAGCGATTGCCAATTCCTTGGCGCCAGAATCTTTCAGGTTCAGCGCATGAGCACGGCCTTGGCTGCCGTAACCAACGATGACAACTTTCTTATTCTTGATCAGATTAACGTCGGCATCCCGGTCATAATATACACGCATGTGAGTGGTTCCCATTTCAAATTCTGGGCGTGAATTAGCGGGCTGGGACAATTAAGGCAAGGGCTGTTCGCGCAGGCCCAATTTGCCTGAAACCAAGGTTGCCAGAAGGCGCTGGGCGGCTGGCAAGCGGCTGATCCCCGCCACAAGATAATCGCGGATCATCGGCAGCATAATTGCGTCTGATTGATAGAACGGTGTGAAAGTGGCCGACATCGCTTGGTAGAGTTTAACGTGGAAGCGGCGCGCTCTGGCATAAGCGTTCAATGCCGTTTGCAGGTCAGCGTTGAATTGGAGCGCATGGGTGAGCGCTAACACATCGATCAGCGCCATATTCGCACCCTGCCCGAGCTGCGGGCTAGTGGAATGGGCGCTATCGCCGACGAAAACGAGTTTGTTGCCATAAGGCAATGACAAGGTGTGGTGATCATAATGAGCCATGGTCATTTGGCTCGGCGTGGTGATGGTACCCAGCAGTGGTTCAGTTTCTGGCCATAGTTGGCGCAGGTGTTGTTTCCATGTCTCAAGACCACCTGCTTGCCACGCAGCGTAATCTTTGCCTTTGAGGCTCCAGAAGAAAGCAGCGTGGCGTTGGTCACCTGGAAAGCGCTGACCTATTGGCAAAACACCCATCATCACCGATGCAGCATCATAACGTTGTTCGAGGGCGTGTTCGTCAAATGGCGCACCCGGCCAAGGCAGGCTGGCCCAGATTGCACCGTAACTGAGGCTGTGACGATAATCAGGGCCGGAGGCCAATGGAATAAGCGGCGAGCGGCTGCCGAGCGCATCAATGATGAGATCGAACGGCCCCTCGGTTTTAGGTTTATCTAAAACTAGAGTTTATCCCTCTAACCCTATGATTTTGGATGACATTCTAATTTCAATCTGCGCCTTGCCCACGGCATTACGCAACACATGAAATAATCCCGCGCGGTGGACTGCCAGCCCTCGCGCGTCTCCCAAACTGTCATAGCGCACATCCAGAACCACGCGGCCTGATCTGGCGGCTTTGCCATAAAGCCTGTCGATGGGCGCGCCAAGTTTGCGGGTTTCATCCCCAAGGCCAAGCCAATCAAGAACGGCTAACCCTGTGGGTTGCAAGATGAGGCCAGATCCCAAGGGCTTTGGTG
>JAYTSN010000219.1:0-12402 GCA_043745625.1 Aestuariivirga sp.
TGCCGAACTGCGACTGGTGCATTCTGGGGTGCCGTTGCAGCGGGCACTGGCGTTCCTTTAGAGCCTTCAATAGTGCCCGCAACCGCTGTGGGTGTTGGCCTGGTGGCGATCGGTGCCACTTGTGTTGGAGCAGCAGGCGGCGGTGGTGGCGCTTCGACGCGTTTGAATGTGCGTTGTTTACTGTAGATAGATTTATCGGTCAGCGATGTTGCACCGCCAACAGCCATCGATTGCTGACGATCAATTTGTGGGCCGGGTTTAACAGGGCGGCCTGATTGCAAATCATCGATCAATTTTTCGAGTGTGGCTGGTGTCAAATCTTCATAAGTGTCTTTCCACACTTGCACCATCGGCGCGTTCACGCAGACACCCAAACATTCCACCTCTTCCCAAGACAGCGAACCATCTGCGTTCAGATGATGCGGCTCGGGATGAATTTTCTTGCGGCACAGGGCGAGCAATTCTTCAGAGCCGCGCAACATGCAAGGCGTTGTTCCACACACTTGAATATGCGCTTTCTTGCCCACAGGCGAGAGCTGGAACATGGTGTAAAACGTGGCAATTTCATAAACGCGAATGAAGGCCATGTTGAGCATCTCACCCACATACTCCATGGCAGGACGTGAGACCCACCCTTCATTCTGCTCCTGTGCGCGCCAGAGCAATGCAATGACGGCGGAGGCTTGTTTGGTGACTGGATATTGCGCAATGGTCTTCTTAGCCCAAGACGCATTTTCTGCGTTGAACTTGAATGGGGCTGTTGGTTGGACGGGATCTAGGCGGCGGACACTCATGCTGCGAACTCTGCGTAATTTATTTTAAGTCCGTCATTCCCGCGAAGCCAGGAATCTAATTTTGCTACAAATGAGCCCGTTGAAAGTTGGATTACCGCCTTCGCAGGAATGACGGTCAATTTGGGGATTATGCGGCTCATTGATCAGCCTCACCAAACATAGCGGTTACTGCCACAGAGAACCCAAAGGGCTCAAAATTGATTCGACCGTCCTGCAAGATCGTTGTTTCAATATGGCCATCTGCGGTACGGTCATGGTGGATAACAATCTTCTTTTCGGCATTGACGATCAGATAATGGCGCACACTCGGCAAGGAAAAATATTCAGCTAATTTTTCGCCAGTGTCCGACCGCTCACTTGAGGGCGATAAAACCTCCACAACGATATGCGGTTCAGGCATCAGCATTGAATCTGGTCCAATGGTTCCGCCAATCTGAACCGATGCGTCAGGTTCACGAATTGTGTTTTCAGACGTTTGTACACCTATGCCATCGCCCAGCACATGGCACTTTACGGCGGCTGCTTTGGTTGCCTCTGACAAGGCAACATAAACTGCATACTTCGCTCTCACATGGCGAGCGCGTTCTGGTGCCATCATAACAAGCTCTCCGTCTACCAGTTCGAAGCGGCCTTCCGGCTGCGCTTCTGACCAATTCAAATATTGTTCGGCTGTCATTAAAATGGGTGATTGATTATTCATCTATCAACCTCACCAAACACAATATCAAGCGACCCCAGCACAGCGCTCACGTCCGCCAATTGGTGCCCACGGCACATGAAATCCATGGCTTGCAAATGCGCAAAACCTGGGGCGCGGAGTTTGCAGCGGTAGGGTTTGTTGCTGCCGTCGCTCACCAGATAAACGCCAAACTCACCCTTGGGGGCTTCAACAGCTGCATAGACTTCACCAGCGGGCACTTTATAGCCTTCGGTATAAAGTTTGAAATGGTGAATCAAGGCTTCCATCGAACGTTTCATTTCGCCACGCTTAGGTGGAACCACTTTACCATCGGTTGATGAGATTGGCCCCTGCCCGGCGCTCGATGAAAGCATGTTTACGCATTGCTTCATAATGCGGATAGATTGGTGCATTTCCAGAACGCGGATTAAATAGCGATCATAATTATCGCCATTTTTACCAATGGGAATATCAAATTCCATTTCGGAATAGCATTCATAAGGCTGGCTCTTGCGCAGATCCCACGCGGCACCGCTGCCGCGCAACATCACGCCGGAGAAGCCCCATTTAAAACAGTCTTCGAGAGAGACAACGCCGATATCAACATTGCGCTGTTTGAAGATGCGGTTTTCTGTCAGCAATGTTTCAACATCGTGCAAACGCGCTGGATGCGTATCGCAGAAATGGCCGATGTCATCGATCAGTTTTTGCGGCAAATCCTGGTGTATGCCGCCTGGGCGAATGTAAGCGGCGTGCATGCGGCTGCCCGATGCGCGCTCGTAAAACACCATCAGCTTTTCACGCTCTTCAAAGCCCCAAACGGGCGGCGTGAGCGCGCCCACATCCATCGCTTGCGTGGTAATATTCAACATATGAGAAAGAATGCGGCCGATTTCCGAGTAAAGAATCCGGATGAGCTGCCCGCGCCTAGGCACTGTAATACCGAGCAATTTTTCGACAGCCAGAGCAAAGGCATGCTCTTGATTCATCGGTGCAACATAGTCCAGCCGGTCAAAATAAGGCACGGCTTGGAGATAGGTCTTCTGCTCAATCAGCTTTTCAGTACCACGGTGGAGGAGACCGATATGCGGATCGACGCGGGTGACGACTTCGCCATCAAGATCAAGGATCAAACGCAAAACGCCATGCGCTGCCGGATGCTGCGGGCCAAAGTTGATTGAGAAGTCGCGGGTAGAATGTTCGGTCATGACTTTGCCTTCTCATCGCCTGGCAACACATATTCTGTGCCTTCCCATGGCGACAGATAATCGAATTGGCGCATTTCTTGTATCAGCTTTACAGGCTCATAAACCACGCGCTTGGCTTCATCATCATAGCGCACTTCAACATGGCCGGTTACCGGGAAGTCTTTGCGGAGTGGATGGCCCGAAAAACCATAGTCCGTCAGAATGCGGCGCAAGTCTGGATGGCCGGAGAACAGGATGCCGTAGAGATCAAAAGTTTCGCGCTCATACCAATTGGCGGCGGGGAACACTGAAATTGCCGACGGGACTTGGGTTTCTTCGTCGGCTTGCACCTTAATGCGGATACGGGTGTTCTTGTAGGGACTGAGCAGATGATAGACGACGTCGAAGCGCAATTCGCGGGTGGGGTAATCAGCGCCGCATATATCAATGAAACTCACGAATTTGCATTCGGCATCATCGCGCAGAAAGGTCAACACGTCGTTGATGTTTGCCGCGTCAGCATGAAGTGTGAGTTCGCCGAATGTGACTTCGTTCGTCACTTTCAACTTGTCAGAAATATAAATGCCTAATTCGACAAGATTCATCATCAGCGCTCGATTGTTCCGGTGCGGCGAATTTTCTTTTGCAACATCAAAATACCGTAAAGCAAAGCCTCGGCGGTGGGTGGGCAGCCCGGGACATAAATATCAACGGGCACAATCCGGTCGCAGCCGCGCACCACTGAATATGAATAATGGTAATAACCGCCGCCATTTGCGCAGGAACCCATTGAAATCACATAGCGCGGCTCTGGCATCTGGTCATAAACCTTGCGCAGAGCTGGGGCCATTTTGTTAGTTAGCGTGCCAGCCACAATCATTACGTCGGATTGGCGGGGCGATCCTCGAGGTGCAAATCCGAATCGTTCCGCGTCGTAACGCGGCATGGATGTGTGCATCATTTCAACAGCACAGCAAGCAAGGCCAAATGTCATCCACATCAGCGAGCCAGTGCGGGCCCAATTGATCAGGTCATCAGTTGATGTAACGAGGAAGCCCTTGTCGGCTAGCTCGGCATTGATGTCCGTGAAATAAGCGCGGGTGTCGGCTTTGGCCGCTTCAATCAATCCCATTCCAAAGCTCCTTTACGCCACTCATAGATAAAGCCCACAGTGAGCACGGCTAAAAACACAATCATCGACCAAAAACCAAAAAGCCCAATCTTTCCGAGGCTTATCGCCCATGGAAACAGAAAAGCCACTTCCAGATCGAAGATAATAAATAAAATTGAAACGAGATAAAATCGTATGTCAAACTTCATACGCGCATCATCAAAAGCATCAAAGCCGCATTCGTAAGCCGACATTTTTTGTGGGTCGGGGCTGCGATAGGCAATCAAGATCGGCGTGATCATGAGTAAAATTGCAATGGCCGCCGCGACACCCATAAAGATGACAACTGGCAAATAGCTCTGCACCAAATCTGGCATTGGACCCTCAAATAAACCAGGCGCAGTTTATGGCGCCTTTTTACGTCTCATTGTGGGCGTTCGTAGCGCAGTGCAACACGCTTCGCAAGGCTCTCAAATGTCGCTATCCAATGCTTTTTAAAACGAAAAAGCCATCCCCGAAGGAATGGCTCTTTTCATCAATTAAATGGCGCGAAAGACGGGGCTCGAACCCGCGACCTTCGCCGTGACAGGGCGACGCTCTAACCAACTGAGCTACTTCCGCACATTTAATAATCGGCTGGATAGATGACGTGCCCTGCCCTGTCAAGCGTTCCGTCTTGGTGATTGGTGGCATGATGAAAACCCGCTAGTGCAGCCCATGGCTTTCTTCAAGAATCGCAATTTCAATTTGATTTATGTTCACGGCGCTTTGCAGGCCATTGTGATGTATGGCGGCGAGGCTTTTGAATTTGTTTATCTGCTCAAAACTGGCATTGCGCCGTGGATTGTTTTGCTGGTTATTGGATTGATGTTTGGCAGTCGGATAGTGTTTCGCGGTGGTGTATTGCCACTCGCCAAACGCTTTGGGCTGCGCAATGCATTGGTGTTTGGCATTTTGTTGGAGGCTATCACTTATCCAATTTTATCACAGGTCACAGGCTTGGGGCCGCTGCTCTTCATACATATCACGACGGTGGCGATCAGCAGTTCATTCTATTGGACAAGCTATCATGCCTATGTTTCGCTGATTGGAGATAGCGAGCACCGCGGAACGCAATCGAGTGCTATGGAATTTATAGGCATGGTTATGGGCATTATTGCTCCTATCATGACGGGAACATTGCTGACTTATTTTAATCCGCTGGTTGCGTTTGGCATCGTAGGTTTAATCATGGCGGCATCAGCCATTCCACTTCTGTACACACCGAACATTGCTGTTTCTCCTGACGCAATCGTTCCAATCGAAACGCGCCGCATGGCGCGCCGCATTATGTTTGCGGATGGCCTTCGCGCAGGATCGTTTCATTTTACGTGGTTGATTGCGCTTTTCATTACATTGGGCAGCAGCTTTGCGGCATTTGGCGGTGCGATGTCACTCGCGGGGTTAGCAGGCGCTGTGATGGGTTTGATGACGGGCAAGTTAGTTGATCTAGGCAAGGGCAAGCAAGCATTGCAGATTGCTTTTATGGTGCTAGCGGTTGCCATTCTGGCGCGGGCGTTTGGTTACGCTGCGGTGTGGAGTGCTGTGGCGGCGAACGTTATTGCGGTTATCATTTGGCCGATTTATGCGACGGCCACTAATTCGCGAATTTATGATCTGGCGCGACAATCACCCTGCCCTTTACGTTATCACATCGTGGCCGAAGGTGGTTGGGATGTAGGGACGGCTATTGGCTGTTTGGTTTCGGCAATTTTGATTTATTTTGGTTTCAGTTATTTTGTGCCTTTGCTGGTCGCCCTGTTTGGTTGTGGGTTGGGTTATTGGGTTTTGACTGGAAGTTACAGCTCCGCCAAAATTACCAATACGCCCAAGATCGTCTGAACATAGCCATGCGATTTTTTGGAAACAGATCGATCAATTTCATTTATGCGCACTCTGCATTGCATGGACTATCGGAACAAATTGGCGGTATTTTTGTTTTCGTGTTTCTGCTGAAAGCTGGCATCGCGGCGCATTTTGTGTTGCTCAGCTTTGCAGCCATTGTTTTATGCCGTTTGATTTTTCGCCAGCTCGCCGTGCCATTCGCTAATCGATTTGGCTTAAGACAAGCTTTTATATTTGGCGTAGTGGTGGGTGCAATTGCCTATGTGCCGCTAGGGTTTGTGCATGGGTTATCGCCGATGCTTGCGGTTTATTTAATCATTCATGCATTAGGCGATGCATTTTATTGGTCGTGTTATCATGCCACAACGGCTCGTTTGGGTGATCAGGAATCACGGGGCGCGCAAGTGAGCGCCGTGCAGCTGATTTATGCGTCGAGTGCTATTATCGGGCCGCTTATTGGTTCATCAACGCAAATTTATCTTGGTTCGGTTTTTGCGTTCACGTTGGCTGGCTGTGTTCGACTTCTCAGTGCGATTCCGCTTTTGCAAATCATGCAAACTGCTTCGATCCCTAAAGGCGTTGTTGACGCAGAATCAAAACGCTTTGCTTGGCGGATCTATTTTTTCGATGGCTTGGGCACAGCGGGCAACAGCCTTTCATGGACAATGGCTCTGTTCATAACCTTGAATCAGAATTTTCAAACTTATGGTTTGGCGTTGAGTGGTGCGGCGGTCATTGGCGCGATTATGGGTCTAGGAATTGGCCGATTGGTTGACCTTGGACATCATCGCTGGTCGGTAGCCCTTGGAATGAGCGGTATAGGTCTATTTGTCTTAGCGGCGGCTTTGGGCTACCGCGACCCGTTCACGGCCATTATTGCTTTGGCGCTGAGTGCTGTTGCCGGCCCGCTTTATGCTTCGGCATTTAATTCGCGGGTTTATAATATTGCCCAGGCATCTGGGGATGCATTGCGCTTTCATGTGGTTGGCGAAGGTGGTTGGGATGTAGGGTGCGCCTTGGGCTGCTGTGCGGCGGCATTTATGGTGTGGCGCGGGTTTGACTATGAGTGGCCGATTGCAATTGGCCTCATCGGCATTGCTGGCGTCTCAACTGTGCTTTATCGCAGCTATCAGAATGATGATCCGTCTTTGCGTTGAAAGCGCGGACCTTTCTCATCGCGGCGATAGTGCATATCAATATCGGGATAATAGGCCTCTTCAATCTCAGCCCTGGTTCCCACAATTAAAAATTTCGCGGGCTTATCGCTTTCATTGGTGATGCAGTGTGCGTTCGGCGTATTGGCTTTCCAGCCCATGACTTTACCTGGTTTAAATTGATGTCGGCCATTTTCATCTACAATCACCATTTCACCTTCAAGAGCCAACACCAATTCATCTTCATTCAGATGCCAGTGGCGCTGGGAGGACCACGCTCCGGGTTCCAGTGTTGTGATGTTCACGCCAAATTGTGTAACACCCAAAGGGTTCCCCAAGGACACGTTGCTGCGGCCTTTGACAGCTTTGGCATGGTCTTCTGGATAGCCTGAGCCCGTGCGAACAGGCAAGTCGGCGATATTAAGAACTGGCCCTGGTTTCTGCATGATTATCCTCAATTTGATTTACTGCGTCTACTACAGCATCAAATGTAAGGAGAGTCGAGGCGTGACGCGCTTTGTAATCGCGCACTGGAATCAGTGCTTCGAGGTCGGCCCATTTACCAATTGGCGCATCACCATTTTCTTTGAGCATTTTATACATTTGTTCGCGCAATGAACGGAGCTCCTGCGGGGTTGAGCCCAGAACATGGCGCGCCATTATCGACGATGAGGCCTGTCCCAATGCACAAGCTTTCACATCTTGCCCAAACTCGGTGACAACACCTTTTTGCATGGTCAGATCGACGGTTACTTTAGAGCCACAAAGCCTTGAGTGCGCCACAGCCGTTGCACCGGGATGTTCTAAACGTTGCAACATTGGAATATCGGCTGCAAATTCTAGAATCTTTCGGTTGTAAATTTCGTTTATCATGTCCATATCCGTGGCTGTCTTCGGCGGACTGAATATGGTATGTCGTTGACAAAATTGGAAGGGGTGGAATGCGATGCAATCCGCCCGTGCATAATATTCGTAATGCATGACTGTAATGTGCAAACCCTCAAAAGTGAGTTCGCCCCATGGATGTCAAAGTGTACCCCAAACAAGCTTTAAAGTCGGCCCCTACTCCAACTGAAGAAGAAGCTCAGGAAGCCGTTCGTGTGTTGCTCAGTTGGGCTGGCGATAATCCTAACCGGGAAGGTTTGCTCGAAACGCCAAAGCGCGTGACCAAGGCGTTCAAAGAATACTATGCGGGCTACGGCCAAGATCCGGCTGATGTTCTTGACCGCGTGTTTGATGAAGTGGGTGGCTATGATGATATGGTCATGCTGCGCGACATAAGCTTTGCTTCACACTGCGAACATCACATGGCACCGTTTTTTGGGCGTGTTCACATCGCTTATTTGCCAAATGGCGGTGTTGTAGGAATATCGAAACTGGCGCGAGTCGTTGAGATTTACGCTCGCCGTTTGCAGACCCAAGAAACCATGACCGCGCAGATTGCTAATGCCGTATTTGAAGGTTTAGGTGCGCGCGGTGTTGCGGTGTTTGTTGAGGCCGTTCACACCTGCATGTCGATGCGCGGCGTTCAGAAACACGGCGTTGCGACGATAACGACACAATTCACAGGCGAGTTTAAAACAAACCCTGTGCTGCAAGCCCGTTTTATGGATATGGTGCGCGTACCCCACAGGGAATTTATGATCTAATCCATGCCGAATGCAAATGATGAAACGCTGGAGTTGGGCCTTCGCTATGATGCGCAAGGCCTTATTCCGGCTATCGTTGTTGACCAGTCTGATAACGCGGTTCTCATGGTCGCTTTTATGAATGCTGAGGCTTTTGCAGAAACGCAGCGTACTGGGATTGTGCATTTCTATAGCCGTTCGCGCGCCAAACTATGGAAGAAGGGCGAAACTTCTGGCGAGACGTTTGGTGTTGTCGATATGCGTGTTGATTGTGATCAGGATGTTTTATTGGTGCGTGTAAAGCCCCAGGGCGAAGGCAATGCATGCCACACTGGGCGCCGGAGCTGTTTCTATCGTGAAATCAAAGACAAAGCTCTCGTCTTTAAAGATTAAGACGAACCCCCGCTATATAGGCTTTCATGTCGGCTGCTTCGCGTTCAATCGCTTCAATCCTGAACTTCACCACGTCACCAATTGAAATAATTCCAGTCAGTTTACCTTTGTCGACAACAGGCAGATGCCGAATACGATTTTCTGTCATCAATGCCATAAGCTCGGTTTCGCTATCATCTTCAGAGCAGGTTTTAACACCCTTCGACATGATTTTAGAAACTGGAACATCCAGAGCTTTGGCTCCTTCTGAAGCGAAACACCGCACCACATCGCGCTCTGCAATGATCCCTTCAATCTTCCCACTTTCGGACAAAATTATAATCGCGCCAATTTTCTTGTTCGCCAGAGTTTGAGCAATTGAGTTCAGGCTGTCTGTTGCCTTGGCCGTAATAACATCGCGGCCTTTAGACTTAAGGATATGCGATACACTCATAAGACCCTCCAGAAGTTGAAGTTCAATATATCACATTTTCTGGAAAACCGAAGTTCTTTTCCGGTCAAGAACATAAAACGAAATTAGCCCCGCAATAAATCCGCCGAGATGAGCTTCCCAAGCAACGACTCTTTCCTCTAAGAAAGCCGTTCCGGTCATATATTGGCTGGTTGCCGTTATCATCGTTGCACCAAGCCAAATGAATGTAAAAATCAATGCGCTCTTATTGGTTAGAAACTGCGTGGGGGAAAGTGGTCTGAAGTGCGATAGAATGTCCACAGGATCATTTGGGCGAGCATACTCACCGCCATACATGATGGGAATGGCCGCAGCTAATACACCAGAAACGCCCGCAGATGCTCCGACCATAATCACAAATTGTCCCCAATGCACCACCAGCCCCGCCAAAGCGCCTGCGACTATCGAAATCACCAATATAGCGAGATATCGCGCTGAGCCTAGCCACGTGGCAACCGGCTTAGAAAATATTGCGAGCCAAACGCAATTGGTGGCCACATGAAACCAATCCGCGTGAAGGAATGCGTAGGTAAACATGCTCCAATAAGCAGAACCCGGAAGTTGGGGAAATGGGCTTGGCCCAAATCGTGCAGGTATAAAAGCAAACGCAAATTGAACCCACGATTGCCAAGGTTGGTTTGCAAACTGCAATACCAAGTGAACTGCGAGCAAAACTCCGATGACAATCATAACAACAGGTGGCAGATTGATCAGCTGCTTATCCTGGTCGGTTTTCAGTTCAGTTGGAACTTGATCAGGTTTCAAAATGCTTTCGTCAGTCACAAAAAACTCCGGGTGGCACGTGTTGTGCAGTTCTAGCACCATACGTTCATGAATGGGACACTTATTGCTGTCTCTCGCGGAGTTTGGCTTATGGTGATGTCTAATAATTCAGAGCTTTCCCAATCTGGCGTGCAAATGTTGCATGCGGGAAGTCGCAAACTTTTTCGTTATTGGGAAGCTTTAAGAGCCGAGCGGCCCTGCCCTAATCGCAGCGACATTGATTTACGTCAGATTGTTGAAATCATGCCGAACATGGTTATTTTGGACTGGGATCCACCGAGCAAAACGTGGCGCTACCGCTTGGTTGGCACGGAAATTTGTAGTTTAATGGATCGCAGCTTGACTGGTGAAGACGCTTTGGGAGGCTGGGATCCATTTGAACGCGAAGTCGTATCAAAATCGTTCGCAATCGCAAAAGAGCATAAACAGCCCTGTTTGGTGCGCATGCGTTTTGACTATGTTGGAGCTCCAAAACTCGCCGCTGAACTGATAGCCCTGCCCGTCTTTGACTATAAAAGTCAACAAATTCAGCTGCTTGGAAGTGTGTTTCCATTGCTCAATGGACGGCAATTCCTGCCAGCAAAGCTGGTGCGCCGGGAACTTGTTTCCGCCCGCATGATTTGGACTGAACAGGAAACAGGCGATGCCCTAGTGGCCCAGATTGGTCGGAAGGCCGTGCCCATGCTGCGTGTCATTAACGGCGGGCTCAGTTGTAATTAACTCGATCATTACAACCGTGCAATTGACGTTTTCTTAACTCTGCCTTTACCCGTCGGAGATTAGATAGTTGAAGGCTGGATGACTGTCGGCTTTGATACTTCGAGCATAACAGGTGTCAGTAATGAGGGGGACTATGTGAACGGGTTAAATATGACAACCGCCAGCACTGCTGAAGGCGTAAACCCTCTCGGAATTATTTTCGGGCGTTTCATGCTGCCGGACATGTCAGAACACCCTTGCCAAGTTGTTAATTTAACCAGCACTGGTGCGACGTTCCTTACCCCAAACGTTCCACATAAGGGTTTGGCGTTGGTGGCCTATCTTGAAGAAGTTGGGCGTGTGGAAGCTGTTTCTGGTGAACCGATTGAAGGTGGTTTTACTGTCGTATTCAGCCTCACAGGTTCGCGTTTGGAGCGTTTGCAACAACGCATCGAATGGCTGCAGAAACGCGATACCAGCGATGAACCAGATGGTAGACGCCATGCGCGTTATGAACCCACCGAAAAACAATCACAAATCGCTTTGCCAGATGGGCGCATCTATAACTGCGAAGTGATCGATATTTCGCTTTCAGGTGCCGCCGTTAAAACCGACGTCATGCCAAGTGTTGGCACATTTTTGATGCTGGGCAAAATGCGTGGCCGCGTTGTGCGCTATCTTGAACAAGGTGTTGCGATCGAATTTGTAAAACAGCTTGATCGCTCCAACCTTCAGCCTGTGTCTGGCTCAGAAGCATCATAAATCCTGAACGTCAAGAACGCCGCCGATTGCTTTAATTGCGCCCTTGATTTGCGGCGTGATGGCGAATTTTGAACCGAGGCCAAATTCAACTTCGCGACCCTTATCCATCAACAACGTTAATCTTACCGGCGCACGACCGCCTGTGGTCAGCCGTTTGGCAATTGAATCCAGTGCGGCAGTGTCTCGTACAAATATTTCGATGCCTTGCACAATGGCGGCGGCAGCTTTGTCCAAAATTTCGAGGCCTTGGAGGCGTAACTTAATTTCCTCACCGTCGAGATCAGCTTCAACGCGTGCGATGACGGCTTTGCCTGGCTCTAACAGTTCACGCACAGCGTTCAAGGTGTCTGAGAACACGATTGTTTCGAACTGGCCCGTGGGATCAGAAAAACCAACGAACGCAAATTTATTGCCTGTCTTTGATCGCCGTTCTTGTTTGAAGGTGATTGTGCCTGCAAGTTTTGCAGCGGTGGCGCCTTTTGTCAGAACTTTTTCTTGGAACGAAACCCAAGTTTCAACACCTAGGCGCTGCAATGGTTTTGTATATTCATCAAGGGGATGGCCTGATAAATAAAAGCCAACAGCTTCGAACTCCTGTGCCAACTTCTCCATCGGCAGCCAAGCATCGCGGCGCGGCATGACCAAATCATCACTGGGCGATTGCAGCGAACCAAACATATCATTTTGCCCAGCGGCTTCCTCTGACGCGGTGCGATTGGCGATGCCCACAATGCTATCGATGCCATCAAACACTTGGGCGCGGTTAGGATTGAGGCTGTCAAACGCACCAGCCTTGACCATGCCTTCCATGGCGCGCTTGTTTAATGCGCGGGGGTCAACGCGACGTGCAAAATCGCCGAGCGATTTAAATGCACCG
>JAYTSN010000220.1:0-4373 GCA_043745625.1 Aestuariivirga sp.
GACCAGGATGTTTATGAAACAGCACGCGCATTTACGGGATGGACTTATGCTGATGGTCAGGACATTGCCGAAGGTGTGACTCTGCCGCGCACGGGCGAGTTTTATTACGCCGAGAGTTGGCACGACCCTTATCAAAAGCGAATTTTGGCTGATGAATTCATGGCGCATACTGCCCCCATGGCAGATGGACACACAGCGCTTGATTTGGTGGCGTTTCACCCGGCAACCGCAATGACCATAGCGCGCAAACTTTGCATGCGATTTGTGAGTGATAATCCGACACAAGAGTTGATCAAATCAGTGGCAGGTGTTTTTGTCGAACAGGCAAAATCGAAAGATCAGATCGCTAAAACTGTTGAAGCTGTTTTGCTGTCTGCGGAGTTTGAAAACGCTGCGCCGCGGTTGCAGCGGCCGCTATTTTTGTTTGCATCGGTGCAGCGCAGTACGGGTGTTTTCTTGGCGCCAGATCCTGAACACCACAACGATTTAATTAATATGGGGCAGAGGCTTTATACATGGCACACGCCAGCTGGGCATCCTATTCAATCGGGTTATTGGATATCGCCGGGGCTTATTGTTCGGAGTTGGAGGTCCATGATGAATATGTGGCAGTCAGTTATTGCGCAAAGCTCTGAGCGAGAATGGCCGTCCGTTGATGCGTTTGTTGGCCACTGGGGTAGCAAACTTGGTGTGGCGGACTCAGCAATCAACCGTGCCAAGATTTTAATGCGCAAAGAGTTTGGTGAGGAGACGCGAAAAGTATCATTCAATTCCGATGATCGCTGGGTGACGGCGCAAGCGCTGAGCCTGCTTTCTGCTTCAACTGAATATCAAACGGTGTGATCTCCTCATGACCATTTCCAGACGCAGTTTTATAACCTCCGCAGCGGCCCTTGCCGCATCGACACAATTTGGCGTCACTTGGGCAAGGTCCGCACAGGCTACGGATCAGCGATTGATTGTCGTGTTTTTACGTGGCGGAATGGATGCACTAAATTTTCTGGCACCAGCAGATGATAAAAATTATCAGGCGGCACGGCCTGCATCTCTGCGCGTTGGCACAGCTGGTGCTGAAAGAGGATTGGCGATTGGTGGCATAGCAGACGGTGGTGATTTGCTGCTTCACCCACAAGCCTCGGGGATTGCCAAGCTTTGGAAAGATCAAAAACTGACCTTTATTCCGGCGTCCGGTTTAATGAATGGAACCCGCAGCCATTTTCAGGCGATGGATTTGATTGAACGCGGCATTGCCAATGAGGGGGGCAGCCCGCCGCGCGATGGCTGGTTGACGCGTGCCGCATTGGCGATTGGCAAACATGAACCGGGCAGTGTGATGAGCATTGGCGGTGCAATGCCGCAATCGCTTTCATTGTGTGAAGATGCGTTGCCGGCAACAGAAGTTTGGGATTTGGATTGGGCCCCTTCGCAAAATTTTAGGGAAGCGCTGTTTGATATTCACTCTGGCGCAAACGCTTTGGATGGCGCAAGCCGCCAAGCCTTGAATGCGACGCAAAGACTGTCTTTGAAGGTGGAGCGCAACGCAAAAAATGAACCTTATCTGCGCGATGTGCCGAAGGGCGTTTCTTATCCTGATCATGATTTTGGGCGGAACTTAAACTTCCTTGCTGAAATGCTGCGGATTTCGCCTGATATCGGGATTGCTACTGCTGATCTGGATGGTTGGGACATGCATGATAATCAACCTGACAAATTTAAAGATCAGGTTGGGATTTTGTCGCAAAGTTTGGCGGCGTTTCAATTGCATTTGGAAGCCATTTAGCGGCCAGCTACCATTGTCGTTATGAGTGAGTTTGGGCGGCGTGTGAAAGCCAATGATAGCCGCGGCACTGACCACGGCCATGGTGGCGTGATGATGGTTCTGGGCAATGGTGTAAATGGTGGCCAGAATTTTGGTTCCTGGCCGGGACTAGCCAATGAACAGCTCGACGAAGGTGCTGATCTTGCTGTGACCACAGACTTTCGCGATGTGCTGGCAACAGTGTTAAGGGGCCAGGGTGCAAGTGCTGCTATCGCAGGCGCATTTCCCGGCTATAGTCCTAAGTTTATCGATGGTTTGATGTGGGTTTAAATGTCATAGTTCCAGCTTCAGATGTTTGGCGCTAAGAATTGCAAAACATTGATGAGGCGCTTTAGCAGTTTGCTTGTTGGTTAAAAGTGCTTGAGCAATGCAGACGCAAGATTGCCACTTTTTTTCACTTCGATATTTGCCAATCCCAACCATTGCGCCATTTTCACCAATTCTCCGGCCATTGCTTTGGCCGTTTCTGACTGATCAACCATCTCCTCATGATGGACGGCATTGGCCCGCAGCGTTCCAGATTCGCGGTCAGCTTTCAGACAGACACGGCCGCTGATGTCTTCGCCATTCAAAAATGGCAAAACATAATAGCCAAATTTCCGTTTTGGTTGAGGCGTATAGATCTCAATCCTATAGTGAAAGTTGAAGAGGCGTTCGGTGCGGTCGCGTTCCCAGCAAAGGGGGTCGAAGGGCGAGAGCAGGGCTGTGCCACCTGCTTTGCGGGGTAGTTTTGTGGATTTGTGGATGTAGGCGGGTTTGGCCCAACCATCGACTTTGACTGAAATCAAATCTCCATTTTCCACACATTCTGCAATGGCCGTTTTGGTTTCCGCAATGGGCAGGCGAAAATAATCGCGCAGGTCAAACTCTGTGGCAACGCCAAGTGCTTGAGCTGAGAGGCTTATCAATGTGCGGAAGGTTTCTAACTCGGAAGGTGTCGCCGTATTCAAAATTTCGGATGGGATCACGCGTTCTGGCAAATCGTAGATGCGTTCGAATTTATCGCGTCTGTGCGTGGTGACGAGGCCTTGATCGAACAAGGTTTCCATCGTCATCTTGCCTTTGCTCCAACCCCACCATCCGCCTTCGCCTTTGCCGGAACCGGGAATGCTGCTGGCCCCCATCGGCCCGTTTTTACGAATATGTTGGATTGTCTTTTTCAAGAAAACTTTTTCGTCTTTGGCAAATTGGCTCATCGAACGATAGGTGCCATTACCAGAGCGCGCGCGGTTCATGCGCCAGCGCATGAGGGGATGCATCTCCATAGGAACCAAACTCGCCTCATGCGACCAACATTCAAAGACATGTCGGTTGGTCGCTTCCAGTGTGTGGTTGTCCAGAACGCTTCGATCATAATTGCCGAGGCGCGAAAACAACGGCAGATAATGCGAGCGGACGAGGACGTTAACGCTATCGATTTGCAGCAGATGCAAATCTTTAATTGTGGCGGCGATGGCTGACCAATTCTTTTTGGTGTTGCGATTTTGGTTTTGGAAGCCTTGCGCGTGCAGGGCAATGCGCCGCGCTTCAATCTTGGTAAGTTCAGATTTCAAGCCGCAGCATCGCCAGCCCAAGCAGCTTCGGCTGGTTTGGCGGCGTGGTTAGCCAGCATTTTATTGTGCACATAAAGTGTTGAGCAATAGGGACAGATAATTTCTGTGGCCAAGCCCATATCCAAAAACACATGTGGATGATCAAATGGCGGGTTAGAGCCAATGCACATAAATTCGTGCGCGCCGATTTCAATTTTGGGCACGCCCATGCTGTTTTGAAAATGTGGTGTTGATAAACTTTGCGCCATTTGGATCCTCAAGACTTGTATTGGATCAAGCAAATAGCATAAAAGCTGCGCCATGCAAAAATTCAATTCTGATGGTGTGGAATTAGCTTTTAATGTGTGGGGCGAGGGCCCTCCCATATTGTTGATCCACGGCTTTGCTTCAAACATGGAAGTGAACTGGGTGGCAACGGGCTGGGTTAAAACACTGGTGGCGGCGGGGCGGCAAGTCATTGCCATCGATAACCGCGGACATGGGCAAAGCGAGAAACTTTATGATCAGGCCATGTATTCGGCACCTGTGATGGCCGATGATGCGGCGCGCTTGCTGCGCCATCTCAAAATCGAAAATGCTGATGTGATGGGCTATTCGATGGGCGCGCGTATTTCAGCTTTTCTTACGATGCAACATCCCGAATTGGTGCGCCGTGCGGTGTTTGCCGGGCTGGCCTCGCGGATGATCACGGGGGTTGGTGGTTCGGATGCAATTGCAGACGCTTTGGAGGCTGAAGACCGGCCGACAACCATTGACCGCGCTGCCATGGCCTTTCGGATTTTCGCGGAGCAGACCAAAAGTGATTTGAAGGCCTTGGCGGCGTGTATTCGTTCGAGCCGGGTTAAAATCAAGGAAGAGGCGCTGGCCGCCATCCGCATTCCGGTCTTGGTTGTAGCAGGCGAGCTCGATGACATTGCCGGAAATGTGGAAGGGCTGACGTCGATCATTCAGGGATCAAAGGGCGTGGTATTGCCCAAGCGCAATCATATGAATGCCGTGGG
>JAYTSN010000221.1:0-12328 GCA_043745625.1 Aestuariivirga sp.
CGCAACCCGATATGCAAAAACCACCGCATCGTTCCAAGCCGAGTGCCAACTCGCCGCTATCATGTTATGGCTTCGTTAATTCAAGGACACTGTCTAGCAGTTTGCCAGCGCGGCTCGGTGGGTTGGGGGTTTTAAGCGACAGGATTGGTTCGGATACAGCTCAGTGGACTGTGCGAGAAGTTGGCGATGGAAATCTCAATCTTGTGTTCATTGTTGAAGGCCCTCAGGGAGCCGTCGTTGTAAAGTAGGCGCTACCTTATGTGCGCCTTGTGGGAGATAGCTGGCCACTGCCGTTGAAGCGTTCATTTTTGAGTACCACGCGCTTACTCGCCTTGCAAAACGTGATCTAGGAATGGTGCCTGAAATTTATCATTTCGATAAAGAACAGGCTATTATTGTTAAGGAGTTTTTGTCGCCACATATTATTTTGCGGCAAGCGCTTATTGAAGGGCGAGAATTGCCCCAAATTGCAACTGATCTTGGGCTGTTTCTTGCGCGCACACTGTTTCGGGGTTCTGATTTATGCATGGATACCAAGGTCAGGAAGGCTGATCTTGCATTGTTTGCTGACAATGCAGCACTGTGTGACATTACTGAAAGTCTGGTTTTTAGCGACCCATACTATGATGCGAAACTCAATCGGCATACGACACCGCAGCTAGACGACATAGTTGCACAGCTTCGCTCTGACCGCGATTTGAAAGTGGCCGCACAGCGCTTGAAACATATATTCGCAGCAACGCCTGAAACACTGCTCCATGGTGATTTTCATACCGGCTCGTGATGGTCACAGAAGATCAAACGTGCGTCATCGATCCGGAATTTGCGTTTTATGGCCCTATCGCTTTTGACGTGGGCATGTTGCTGGCAAATTTCTGGATGAGCTATTTTTCGCAACGTGGCCACGAAGCTAAGGGAAGTCGAGAAGTAATGCGGATATATCTGCTGAACGTCGTCGTTGATATTTGGCAAAATTTTCGCGACGAATTTTCAACTCTTTGGCACTGTGAGCGAAACGGTATTCTTTATCAGCGCCAATTATTTGAAGATCAGGGCGACATGTTTGGGGGCACAGCAGGCGTTGGATTTGGTTTTGCAGGGGATATGGGTGGATATGCTCGGATTTGCTGGAGTTGAAATACACCGCCGCATTCTTGGTCTGGCTCATAATGCTGATTTTGAAATGATCGACGATGCGGAAATGCGCGCAAGTTGCGAGACCAAAGCATTGAAGCTTGGGCGTCACTTGGCAGTCAACAGACAACACATTCACAGCATGCATGAAATCAACGGACTCGCAATGCGACTTGAAATGGAGATTGTATTTTGAAAGTTGGCAATATCCACTACCGCACAATTTGGCCAAGTGCTGATGGCTCCAGCATTGATATTATTGATCAGCGTTGGTTGCCCCATGAGTTCCGCATTGTCACTCTAAAAACAGTTGACGAAGTGGCTGTTGCCATTCGCGATATGTGGGTGAGAGGTGCACCGCTGATAGGAGTTACAGCCGCTTATGGCGTGGCTATTGCCATGGCTAGTGACCCCACCGATGCCGGCTTGGATGCGGTGTGGGAAACGTTGCACAAGACACGGCCGACAGCGATCAATCTAAAATGGGCGTTGGATGAAATGCGCCGGTTTTTAGAAGCTCTGCCTGTGGCCGACAGAAAAACTGCCGCCTGTATCCGCGCCAGTGAAATTGCCGAAGAAGATGTTGAGTTGAACCGTTCGATGGGACGTCATGGCCTCGAAATTATCAAAAAAATTGCGTCCAGCAAGAAACCGGGCGAGCCTGTGAACATTCTTACCCACTGCAATGCGGGATGGTTGGCGACAGTTAATTATGGAACTGCAACTGCTCCAATCTATTTGGCGGTTGAGTCAGGCATCCCGGTTCATGTTTATGTCGATGAAACCCGTCCGCGCAACCAAGGTGCGCAGCTAACGGCCATGGAAATGAATACGCATGGCGTTAGCCACACGGTAATTGTTGATAATGCGGGCGGCCATCTCATGCAGCACGGTATGGTCGATATTGTGATTGTTGGCACGGACCGCACCACCGCCAATAGCGATATTTGCAACAAGATCGGAACTTACCTCAAAGCACTGGCGGCCAAGGGTAATGGCGTGCCGTTCTATGTGGCCCTGCCTTCACCCACCATTGATTGGACAGTAAAAGACGGCGTTAAAGAGATCCCAATCGAAGAACGCAATGGCGACGAAGTTACTTTTGTTCAGGGAATGGATTGGGCGGGGAAAATTAGCCGGGTGCGCATTTCACCAAAAGGAACCCCTGCTGCAAATCCTGCGTTTGATGTCACGCCTGCGCGTTTGATTACGGGCTTGATCACCGAACGGGGAATTGCTGAAGCATCACCTGAGGGATTGATGAAGTTGTTTCCGGAGTGGCGCTAAACAACCGCTCATTCATTTTCCTTCAACTTTTGCGCATACACATTGATGATCAATGCGACCAAGAGGATGAGGCCACGGATGAGTATTTTCAAGAAGCTATCAATTTGGATGTGATCAAGACCGTTGTTCAAAACACCCAGAACCAAAAGGCCGATAATGGTGTTTCCAATGCCACCGCGCCCACCAAACAAGCTAGTGCCGCCGACCACAACTGCTGCAATGGCATCCAACAGATAGCTATCAAACTGGTTTTGCTGCGCGGAGCCAAAATACGCAACGGCCAACATTCCAGCGATCCCTGAGCACATGGCCGAAATTACCAACACTGAGCCGATAATGAACTTTACATTGACGCCCGAATATTCAGCCGCTTCGCGATTGCCGCCCGTCATGTAGATATAACGGCCAAAGCGCGTATAATTCAGCACAAGATGGCCCACCCCCAGAAAGATGATCGCTACAATGATCGTCCAGCGGATGCCAAACGCCGAACCAGAGCCAAGCATTGTGATCAATTCTGGGTAGCTGTAAGCGATCTGGCCACGCACCAGCAATGCTGAAACGCCATTGGCAATCTGCATCATCGCCAGTGTCATAATGAAAGAAGGGATGCCGATCCACGTTACTCCGAAGGCCGTGACCAGGCCAAAAGCCAATGCACTCAACAAGGTGAGGGAAATGGCAATCACCCCGGGGAGAGGCAAGTTTGCAATGTTCACATAATCTGGCTGCAGCGTGAAAAACGCGACAGTAATGCCAATAGCATTTGCGACAGCTGCAACAGAAAGATCAATCTCGGCTGTTAGAATAACGTAAGTGAGGCCCACTGCAATGATGGCTGTGATGGATATTTGCGACAGGATGTTCATGAAGTTGACCATCGTAAAGAACGAAGAACTGGCGAGGGTGAAGAAAGTGATCAACGCAAGTAAAGTGAAAATTGGTGCAATGTTGCGCAGCTGGTCTTTTAGCAAAGATTTTAACCAGCTGGACTTTTGGATTTCTGTTGCACTCATTTCTGCGGCCCCTTATGCCGACGCAAGAAGGTCAGCTTTGTGGATTGTCCCACTTTTGAATTCTTTTTCGATCCTGCCCTTACGCATAATGCTTACACGATCTGCCAAGGTTAGTATGGTTTCAGGCTCAGTTGAGAGCACAAGAATGGCTACACCACGGTCGCGTAAGTTCTTCACGATGCGGATTACGTCTTCCTTAGCGCCCACATCCATGCCGCGCGTCGGTTCGGAAAGTATCAGGACCTTCGGCAAATGTGTAAGCCATTTTGCAAGTGCCACTTTCTGCTGATTACCACCCGACAACGAACCCAGCATTATGTTAGGATTTGGGGGCCGGATTTGCAGATCGATGACGTGCTTCTCAGCGATGAGGCGCTCTGACTTTGGGTTCACAAATAATCTGTGGATGCGGTCAAGAATGGAGATTGAAATATTCTTGTAAACTGGCTCGGTGCGAAACAGCATCATGCGGCGATTTTCGGGCACAAAGGCAATGCCTTGACCACGGGCGTCGGCCGTCGAGGAGAAAGCGCGCGTTACGCCATTTAACTGCAAGTTACCTTGCTTAAGTTTGATTTTGCCAAACAAGGCCCGCGCCAGTTCGATCTGTCCACAACCCATAAAACCATAGATACCAGTTATTTCGCCAGCACGTAGTTGAAGTGATACATTGCGCAATAGTTTACCGTCGCCAATTGCTTCAGCTGCCAATACGACGGACTTACTATCGTCACCACTCAGTGCGGAACTTTCGCCCATGTGCATGCCAATCGAGCCGCGGCCGATCATGTGTGAAATTACTGCATCTTTGGTCAAAGAGGCTGCGGTTTCTGTAGCCACTTTTTTGCCATTGCGAAACACTGTGACTCTGTCGGAAATCTCCAGCACATCATCAAGAAAGTGCGAGATGAAAATTATGCCACGGCCTTCGGCTTTTATTTTCCGCAGAACTTCAAATAGACGCTGCACTTCAGGGGGCGAAAGAGCCGAAGTTGGTTCATCGAGGATGATTATTCTGGCACCCGAAAACAACACGCGCGAAAGCTCTACGAGTTGTTGCAGGCCAACCGGTAAAGAACCCATGCGTGTCTTTGGGTCAATATCAAGGCCAAGGCTTGAAACGAGTTGGGCCGCTTGCTTGTTAATGCGGGCCCAATCAATGGTTCCCCATTTGGTTAGTGGCTGATGTCCTAGAAATACGTTTTCGGCAACAGTGAGGTCAGGAATAGTTGACAACTCCTGATGCACCATCCCGATACCAGCAGCTAAAGCATCACGTGCCGAACGGAAGTGAACGGGCTTGTTGTCAACACGCATTTCGCCTTGAAAGTCTGAATAGACGCCAGCAATGATTTTCATTGTAGTGGATTTGCCCGCACCATTCTCACCGACGAGACCATGAATCTCGCCAGCCATAAGTGTGAAGTCCACATCCTTCAATGCTGCAATGCCGCCGAACGATTTCGACACGTTTAAAAGCTGAAGTAGGGGCGGTAAGCCGCCCCCATCAATTGTTTGTTCAGTCATGAACGTATCAGATCAAGAAGTTCTTCTGCAGCCACAGATGCCCTGGAGCCGTATCTTTGGTGATGACGGGACCATCAGCCAAAATGAAATTTGGAATATCTTTCCCTGCTTTTTCTCCGCCTTGCACGGCGGCAACACCCGCGGCAACTGCCCAGCCGTGAATACGGCATGAAGGATTGCGCACAGTTGCCAACATTGTACCGTCAAGCACAGCCTGCACGGCTGGCGGCATCGCATCAACACCAGCTATGACAATATCGGTGCGGCCTTTTGCTTTCATCACATTGTAGGCCGCAAGCGCCATGTCATCATTATGGAAGAACGCGCCAGCTATTTTATCATTCTGGGTGAGGATCGAATCCCAGATACGGGCAACTTTAGTTACGTCCCAATCTGCGGGTTCTTCATTGACGACTTTCACATTTGGAAATGAGGCCAATACTTGTTTAAATCCTTTAGCACGTCCTTGCGCGCCGGAATGACCGAGTGCGCCTTGTGTCATCACAACATTCCCTTCACCCTTAATTGCGGCCATGAGTTGTGTGGTAACAGTGGAACCCATCATCACATTATCTGGCGCAATAAAGGTATGGATTGCGATTGTTCCCGGAGGGGCAACCAATGTGTCCATAGCAATAACCGGCGTTCCGGCATCAATCATTTTTTGGATTGGATCAGTCAGTGTGCCGATACCAAAAGTTTGAATAGCGACAAAGTCCCATTTCTGGGTTGCCATGTTGTCGATGGCCGCGCGTTGCTTGGTGGCTGCAAGTTCGCCATCAAACCACGTAATTTCAACATTCATCAGCTTGCCCCAAGCTTCCGCAGCTTGTTTGCCTTGAGCGCACCATGAAGCTTGTAGTCCGGCATTTGAGAACGCTGCTTTCATCGGTTTACCCGATGGTGCGAGCGCTTGGGCCATAGCAGGGTCAAATCCAGCATCGGCAAGCATCATTCCCGCGAGTGCCGTTGCACCGCCTATCGTTTTAAAAACATTACGCCGGGTCTGTGCAACTTTTATGATTTCGTCAAACATAAGTAGAGCTCCCATTAAATACTGTTTTTGTTTAGGTAGGTAAACTTTTGGGTCTCAAAGGCCTTATCGTTAAACTCACTTCTGAGACTTTGACGGATCCTCCATTTGAATTAATTGCGCGATCCTGTCATCGTGTCAAATGTTCTTATTGAATTTTATTGAAGGCTGCGGATTTTAGTTGCAAGGAAGATCAAACTTCAACTCGCGTGCGACTTGCCGAGGTTTCTGGATTATTGTCATATCATCTGATTTGGCAGGATTGTAGGATGTGCGTGAACAGTCGCATAAATAGTATTTGTTTGAAACCGAATGAGGAGTTGAATCTTGAACAAGCGTATCATTTTTACGGGTGGAACCGGCAAAGCAGGGCGGCATATGGTGCCGTATCTTTTGCAAAAGGGATATTCCATTTTCAATGTCGATTTGAAGCCTTTGAATTTGCCCGGTGTCAATACATTGGTCGCAGATTTGACGGATAGCGGCCAAGCCTTCAATGCACTGTCGACTCATTTTGGTTTTGAAGGTTATGAAGAAGGCAAAGTTCCGCAGGCACCTGATGCGGTGGTGCATTTTGCAGCTATTCCGCGTGTGCTGATAGAGCCTGATAATAAAACTTATTCAGCCAATGTGATGAGCACTTACAATGTCATCGAAGCCGCCATGAAATTAGGGGTGCGCAAAGTGATCGTAGCATCAAGCGAAACGACTTATGGTGTTTGCTTTGCTGAGGGCGATAAGGATTATCATTCGTTTCCGCTGGAAGAGGATTATGACAGCGACCCGATGGATTCTTATGGTCTGTCAAAAGTTGTGAATGAGAAAACCGCACGCGCTTTTGCAATGCGGTTTGGCGCTGATATCTATGCACTCCGCATTGGCAATGTGATTGAACCGCATGAATATGGTGCTTTTTCGCAATATGTGGCGAATCCTCCGATGCGCAAGCGCAATGCCTGGAGCTATATTGATGCGCGCGATCTGGGTGAGATTGTGCATCTGTGTATTCAGAAAGATGGTCTTGGTTATCAGGTGTTCAACGCGGTTAACGATACGATTACGGCTGATATGCCTACCAAGGACTTCTTGGCCAAGTACGCGCCAAATACGCCAGTAACACGTGAGATGGGGAAGTTTGAAGCGCCCATATCAAACCGCAAAATTCGCGAAGTCTTGGGCTTTAAAGAAAAGCACTATTGGCGTGACTATTTGCCAAAATAATTTGCTCTTTAAAAAGCGCCCTGACTTTCTTGGCGCTTTTTATTTGCGCAATTGATCGCGCCAACCAAGGCCAGCAACTGTGCCATTTGCCGGGCGATACTCACAGCCCACAAAACCTTTATAGCCCATCGCGTCAAGATGTTGAAAAATACGAGCATCATCAAGCTCGCCGGTGAGGGGTTCGTTTCGTTTTGGAACGCTGGCAGTTTGCACGTGGCCGATGATTGGCATGAGCTTTTCGAGGCTGGTCATCACATCACCGTGAATAATTTGACGGTGATAAATATCATATTGGAGTTTGAGGTTCGGCAATGCCATGTCGGCAATTAGGTTGGCAGCGAAGTTAAAGTCATTGAGAAAATATCCTGGCATGTCGCGCGCATTTATGGGTTCAATCACAATGTTGATTGCATGTGGTGCTGCCGCAGCACAGGTAAATTCAACTGCCTTGCAGTAGGCTGCTAACGCGGGTTTGTTGGCTTTATCGGCAAGACCGCTCATCACATGAAGAGTTGGCACTTTAAGCTCAACTGCATAGCCTAGTGCAGTTTTTACCGATTTTTTAAATTCCTCCTCGCGCTCCTGCAGCGCTGCAAGGCCGCGTTCACCCGACGCCCAATTGCCGGGTGGTAAATTAAAGAGTGCTTGTTTGAGTCCGTTCTGGTTCAATTGAGCCGCTATTTTTTCGGCTGGGTGTTCGTAAGGAAATAAAAACTCGACAGCCTGAAAACCAGCGTCAGCGGCTGCTTTAAATCGATCAAGAAATTCCCATTCAGTGAACATCATAGTGAGGTTGGCAGCAAATTTGGGCATTGGCTTATCTCATTTTGACTGGGGGAAGTTCTAAACCAGTGATCTGTGCGATCATCCGAGCAACCGAGGCGTCATCATCGCCATCCATTCCGGCGGCGGCCGTCATCAAAAACATTTGCAAGGCTGTGGATGCGATTTGCAACGGAAAATTCTCTTGCCTTGCCATATCGCTCACAATACCAAGATCTTTGGTGAAGATGGATATGGCGCTACGCGGAGAATAATCGCCCTCCAATATGTGCGGCACGCGATTCTCAAACATCCAGGAATTGCCAGCTGAAGCTGTAATCACCTCATAGACTTTGGTTAAATCGAGGCCCAGCTTTGCTGCAAATGTCATGGCTTCACAGGCGGCCGCGATGTGAACCCCAGCAAGAAGTTGGTTGACCATTTTAAACGATGCACCGGCGCCTGCAGCATCACCAAGATTGTAGACTTTACCCGAAACCAAATCGAGTACGGGCTTGGCCAGTTCGAAAGCCTCGGCAGTGCCTGATGCCATAAAGGTGAGTTGTCCGGCAGCGGCCTTGGCCGCTCCACCACTCATCGGGGCGTCGAGATAATGAAGCCCAATTGCTTCCGCGTCATACGCAAGCTGACGGGCTTCGCTGGGGGCCATGGTCGCACAAGAAATGATTACGCCGCCACGCTTCATCATATCCGCTGCTCCCTTCTCGCCAAAAAGCACCGCTCGGGTTTGGGCAGCATTGACAACTACTACAGCAAGAATATCAGAATCTTTTGCTGCGTCTTTAGCGCTGCTCGCAGCAGTACCTCCATTTTTGGCAAGTACTTCTAACGCACTCGGATTCAAATCAAATCCAGAAACTGCCAGGCCGCCTTTGGCAATAGACTGCGCCATGCCCAGGCCCATTGAGCCAAGGCCAATCACTGCAGCTTTCAACGGGGCAGGTGTTGTCATAAATTTATAATCATTACATCGCTCACGGATGTCAATCGCGTTTACTCACGCTGGCATCGAGTCTTTTTCAACGCTGCGGTCAACCATTTCTTGATTGTACAAATTACGGTTGAAAAAATTTTGAAGAATTTGGAGCACATAAAACTGCAGACATGCTATTGCTAAGTTCGATCAAAAGGAAATTTAGCGTTGCCCAAACTTTCAGACCTCGCAAAAGATGGAGTTGCCGTTGTAACAGGGGCAGCATCTGGCATTGGCCTGGCTGCCGCGCACCGTTTTGCGGCAATGGGGTTTAAAGTTGCGCTGCTGGATTTAGCGCGGCCGCAATTGGAACAGGCGCTAAAATCTATCACCGCTGCTTCGCCATTTGGGTCTGATTTCGTTTCTGCATATGTGTGCGATGTGAGCCAGTCACCTGAAGTTCAAAAAGTCCAGCTCGCGGTGAGCGCGCAGTTTGGCAGCGTAACGGTGCTGATGAACAATGCAGGTATTCAGCCTGGCAGCTCGGTTCTGGATACTACGAATTGGCAGCGGGTTCTTGACGTTAATCTGATGGGTATTGTTCATGGAGTACAAAGCTTCGTACCGTCCATGATGGCGCATGGCCGACCCGGACTGATTATCAACACTGGCTCTAAACAGGGAATTACCACGCCACCTGGAGACCCCGCTTATAACATGGCTAAGGCCGGCGTGAAAGTTTTCACAGAGGCTCTGCAGCATGAACTGCGCCAAACACCCGGCAATGTTCTCAGCGCGCATTTACTCATCCCCGGTTTTGTTTACACGCCACTTTCAGCCAGCGGCCGCACGGAAAAGCCGGCTGGTGCTTGGACGCCGGAGCAGACAATCGATTTTATGGTAACGTCTGTTGATGCTGGAGACTTTTATATTCTTTGTCCTGATCATGATGTGACGCGCTTGCTTGATGAAAAGCGGATTGCTTGGGCTGCTGGAGATATCATTGAAAATCGTCCGCCTCTGTCACGCTGGCATGAAGATTACAAAACCGCATTTGCAGAGTTTCTTAAAAAATAAATATTTAAATAGAGGTCGATGAGATGTTTCTGGGTTGTATTGCTGATGATCTGACCGGCGCTACAGATTTGTCTTTGATGCTCTCACGCGAAGGTTTGCGCACTGTGCAAACGACGGGTGTGCCCGAAGATCAGCTTGATCTTGCAAGTATTGATGCTGTTGTGGTTGCCTTAAAGTCTCGCACAATTGCGGCAAGCCAAGCTGTTTGGCAGTCGTTGGCGGCAGCTGATTGGTTGCTGAAGCATGGTGCCCAGCGGCTGTTTTTTAAATATTGCTCCACGTTCGATTCAACGGATCAAGGCAATATTGGGCCAGTGGCTGAGGCTTTGCTCGCGAAAATGGGGGATGATTTTACCATCGCTTGCCCGGCTTTTCCAGCCAATGGCCGTTCAATCTATATGGGTAATCTTTATGTAAATGGGGTGCCGCTTGCAGAAAGTTCGATGCGCGATCATCCGCTTACACCGATGCGGGATTCGGATTTGCGCCGGGTGCTTGGCCGCCAAGTTTCGACTGAGGTTGGCCATGTTGCCTATGCCGATGTGGATTTAGGTGGAGAAGCAATCCTATCAGCATTTGCCCGGGTAAAGAAATCAGGAAAGTGCATTGCGATAGTTGATGCACTGAATGATGCGCATTTGCGTTCCATTGGCAAGGCGGCTACGAATTTAAAATTGATTACGGGTGGTTCAGGCGTGGCAATCGGCCTGCCTGCTGCTTATCTGGAGGCCGGGCTGATTGCACGGCTCACACCACCATCCCCAAAATTGATGGCACCTGAAGGCCGCGCAATTATATTGGCAGGGTCTTGCTCGGCTGCCACGCGCGGCCAGGTGCAGACAGCTATTGCTGCAGGCTTGCCGAGTTTCCGTGTTGATCCGCTTCTAATTGCGGCTGGGCACCTTACTGTGGAAACTGTGTTGCAGTGGTTGAGCAAACAACCCGCAACGATGATCCCCTTGATTTACTCGAGCGATGACCCGGAAAATGTGGGGCAGGTGCAAAAGGCACTTGGACGTGACGCAGCAGGCCATAGTGTTGAAAATCTGTTGGCCAGTGTTGCTAAATCGCTTCCGGAACGCGGCTTTTCCCGCCTTGTGGTGGCGGGTGGTGAAACCTCTGGCGCTGTCGTCGAGGCATTGGGTATCAAAGCCTTATCCATTGGACCCGAAATTGATCCCGGAGTGCCGTGGACTTTGAGTCGCTCTGGGCCAAAAATGGCGCTCGCGTTGAAGTCAGGAAATTTTGGGACACCCGATTTCTTTCTCAAGGCTTGGAGCATGTTGACATGAGCAGCGAGAACCAATTACGCGATCAAATTTGCAAATGTGGGCAATCTCTCTTCAATCGCGGGCTGACATTTGGCTCATCAGGGAATATTTCTGTACGCCTTCCCGATGGCGGTTGGTTAATGACGCCAACAAACGTTTCGCTTGGTGAACTTGACCCGGCAAAGCTCGCTAAAATTGATGACGATGGACATCATATTAAAGGCGATAAACCCACAAAAGAAGCCTTTCTCCACCGCGTGATGTATGCAAAACGCGCCAAGTGCGAAGCGGTAGTACATTTGCATTCCACACACTCTGTCGCCGTCTCATGTCTGCATGGAATTGACGAGCATAACTGTTTGCCACCTCTCACAGCCTATTACGTAATGCGCGTTGGGCAACTACCGCTCGTACCCTACCACCCACCCGGCGATGAAAGCTTGGCGCTTGCTGTTGAAAAATTGGCAACACACCACCATGCCGTTCTGCTTGCCAATCATGGTCCGGTTGTTTCAGGCACCAACTTACCAAATGCGCTCAATGCAATCGAAGAACTTGAAGAAACTGCAAAATTATTTTTGCTTTTGCGTGGGTCCATGACGAAGCCGCTGTCACAAGAGGAAGTAGACGAACTGGTGAAAAAATTTCCGAATTAACGATAGACTGCTTGCGCCCTTAACAATGCCAACTCCTTGGCGTAGATCTCCAAGATATGTACGACCTACCTCAACATTGTCTATGGCGAGTTGTATTAATTTACGCGTTGCGTCAGTGATCTTATTTTCTATAAAGCCTTAACTGATCCGCGCTCGACAACGGGGCCGTCAACTTTGACTACGCTGGTGCGGATCTGTCGACCTGAGGTGAAGGCATCGATTAGGAGTTCTGAACCGCACCGGGATTGCCGGAGGCCGATTTATTTAAGTTATGCTGCCATGGGTAAGTTGTCCATGGCGGTGTAGTAGTTGTCAGGGCGTCGAACTCAAGTTAACGGGGTTTGGAGTTTGCATTTAGTGTGATTCCATGGGCCTCCCTGATTCGGAGGTTTGCCATGGACATGATGTTG
>JAYTSN010000222.1:0-4346 GCA_043745625.1 Aestuariivirga sp.
GCGCGTTGAAAGCTGGGGCATCAAGTCTCTCACTTTCCGCATGAAGAAAAATCGCAAAGCGTTTTTCACATTCCTGCATATTTCTGGCCCACATTCGGCGATTGCTGAAATGGAACGCCAGATGTCGATCAACGAAGATATTATTCGTTGCCTGACAATTGCCGTTGAGAAATTTGAAGAAGGTCCTTCTGCCATGATGCGCCGCCGTGATGACCGCGATCGTCGTCGTGAAGAAGAAGGCTTTAGCATGGAAGAGGTGAACTAATGTCTATGGAACAAGGCGCACGCCGCCCATTTTTCCGCCGCCGCAAAAGCTGCCCATTCACAGGCACTGGCGCTCCTGCCATTGATTATAAGGATGTGCGTTTGCTGCAACGTTATATTTCTGAACGTGGCAAAATCATTCCAAGCCGCATCACCGCCGTATGTGCCAAGAAGCAACGCGAATTGGCAATTGCCATCAAGCGCGCGCGTTTCCTTGGCCTGCTGCCATATGTTATTTCGTAAGGGGATTTAGAACATGCAAGTTATTCTCCTCGAACGTGTTGGCCGCCTCGGCGCCATGGGCGAAACTGTTAAAGTGAAAGATGGTTACGCTCGTAACTTCCTTTTGCCAAACCAGAAGGCTCTTCGTGCCACTGCTGCTAACAAGGCAAAGTTTGAAACCCAGCGCGCTGTGCTCGAAGCCAAGAACGCTGCCACCAAGGAATTGGCTGTGAACGAAGCCAAGCAACTTGAAGGCAAGGTGTTTGTGGTCATTCGTCAAGCCGGTGAATCGGGCCAACTTTATGGTTCAGTCACGGCGCGTGATATTGGTGATGCAGCCGCAGCCCAAGGTGCAACGGTTGATAAAAACCACATTCATATCCAAAAGCCGATCAAGGTTGTTGGTCTGCATGAAGTGCAAGTTACACTTCACCCTGAAGTGGTTGTGCCGGTCACTGTAAACGTTGCCCGTACTGCTGATGAAGCTGCTGCCCAAGCCCGTGGTGATGATCTCACCGCCGTTGGTGCCACCGAAAAAGCTGAAGCCCGCGCTGCAGCTGAAGCAATGTTTGAGCAAGCTCAAGCAGATGCGTTGGCTGAAGAAGAAGGCGGCAACTAAGCCATCGACGATTTTGCAAAAGGCCGCTCTTCTGGGCGGCCTTTTGTTTTTGGTGCTCATGAATTAGCGTGAGTTCATGAACCAGAGCGCCATATATAATTTCTTCCGCGATATCACCGCTGGGTTTGTTTTTGCAGTTTTCATGTTTCCGATTTTTTATTGGGCTATCGTATCGATCCAACCAGTCTCGGCGATATTCGATATAGACCACATCAATTTTTTCAACTTTGTGCCAACCTTCAATAATTACATTCTGACTCTCACTGATGCGGGCAGTTCGCTTTTCAATTCGCGCGAAGCGATTTTGAATTCCTTGGTGGTTGCCATTGGTTCAACGGTGCTCGTCATCCTTATAGGCGTATCAGCAGCGTTCAGTTTGAGCCATCATGTCAACGCGCACAAACACAACTTCATCATCGCCGTTTTTCTCGCCCGAATTGCGCCACCGATAGCGACGATCATTCCGATTTATGTAACGTTCCGAACAATCGGCCTCACGGATACTTGGGCAGGTTTAATCTTGGCCCATGCCGCGATGAATTTACCATTGGCCATATTAATGTTAAAATCTTTCGTCGATGATGTGCCACGCGAAATGTTCGAAGCCGCGAAGATAGATGGCGCGACGGAGTTTCAACTCTTGGTCAAAATCTTGATCCCCAACATCAGCGGCGGGTTGGTGACTACTGCAATTTTATGTTTCATCTTTTCATGGACAGAATTTCTGATGGCCACATACCTCACCGATCAGATGCACATGCTTCCCGTCCAGCTCAGCATTTTACGCATGGCCGATTGGGGGCCCGTTGCAGCTTTAAGCACAGCCACGCTACTGCCCAGTTTTGTGGCAATTTTGCTGGTGCGCAAGAATTTAGTGCGGGGACTCACTTGGGGGATGCAGCGGTAGGTTTTGCCTTTTTATGCACAGGTTCTGTGGATATCTTTATCATCCTTGATTCTGAGTCCTTGTGACACTTCACCCTGTTAAGACAGTAAAACCATGAACAACCCGGTCCCAATTCGCCCAACTGATTCCGCTATTGAAGAGCAATTCCGCAGCCCGCCGCAAAACCTTGAGGCAGAACAGGCGTTGCTGGGTGCCATCTTGTCGAACAACGAAGCGGCAGACCGGGTTTCAAACTTCCTCACCGCTGATCATTTCAGCGAAGCTGTTCATGCGCGTATTTTTGAAGCGGCCACCACGCTCATCCGTATGGGCAAGCTGGCTTCTGCGGTCACCCTCAAATCGCATTTTGAAAATGATGCCACGCTGAAAGAAATCGGCGGGCCTGCCTATCTGGGCCGCCTTGCCGCATCGGCCACCACCATCATCAATGCCGAGGAATATGGCCGCACGATTTATGAATTGGCGCAGCGCCGCAAGCTGATCAACATCGGCACCGAAGTTGTGAATGAAGCGTTTGAGCCCGATATTGAATCGTCGGCCAAAGATATGATTGAGCGGGCAGAGCAGGCGCTTTATGGTCTGGCCGAAACTGATAAATATGGCAAAGGTTTCCAAGCATTCGGCCGCGCGCTGACAGTGGCCATCGACATGGCATCAGCCGCCTATCAACGCGATGGGGGGCTTTCCGGCATCTCGGCAGGCCTTACTGATCTCGACGAAAAAATGGGCGGGCTTCAATCATCAGATTTGATCATCCTTGCTGGCCGCCCCGCCATGGGCAAGACGGCGCTGGCCACCAACATCGCCTATCATGTGGCCAAAGCTTACAAAGCCGAATATCAGCCCGATGGTTCAAACAAGGTTCTCGACGGCGGCGTGGTTGCTTTCTTCTCGCTCGAAATGTCGTCTGAACAATTGGCCACCCGTATCATCGCCGAGCAGTCGGGTATTTCATCTGAATATATCCGCCGTGGTAAAATCAGCGAGGATGAATTCCAGCGCTTGGTTGATGTGAGCCGTGAGCTTCAAGCTCTGCCTTTGTATATTGATGATACAGGTGGTCTCACCATCGCCCAACTTGCATCACGCGCCCGCCGCTTAAAACGCCAACGCGGTGTTGGGTTGATCGTTGTGGATTATTTGCAGCTGCTTGCTGGTTCGGCGCGCAAGGCCTCAGAAGGCCGCGTGCAGGAAGTTACCGAAATCACGGTGGGCCTGAAAGCACTGGCCAAGGAACTGGCCGTTCCGATTATCGCCTTATCCCAGCTTTCGCGACAAGTTGAAAACCGTGAAGATAAACGCCCCCAACTTTCAGATTTGCGCGAGTCAGGCTCTATCGAGCAGGACGCCGATGTTGTGCTTTTTGTGTACCGCGAAGAATACTATCTTGAGCGCCTCATGCCAGCGGAAGGCACACCAGAATTTCAAGGCTGGCAAGAAAAGATGGACCGCGCCCATGGCCGCGCCGAGGTGATCATCGGCAAACAACGCCACGGCCCCACCGGAACAGTTGATTTGCAGTTTGAAGGCAGGCTGACGCGGTTCTCAAATTTGGCCAAGGATGGGTATGTGCCGGATCGGTTTGAATAGGGTGTAGCTGCTTTAGTGGGTTGGGCTATTGTTTTAAAAAAACCCTTCCCCCGTCGGGGGAAGGTCCCGAAGGGGGATGACGGCCGCAGCGCAGCGAGGACAACAAACGCTTAGAACTCCACCGGAATAGTCTCGACTTGCGTTACTGCGGCCAAGTGGCCGCAGCCCTCATCCAACACTTCGTGACACCTTCCCCCGACGGGGGAAGGGTGATTTATTTCGTATGAGGTTGCCTTGGCCCAAAAGCTGAAAGGGAACCACAGCATTGAACTTGAACTCTCGATAAAATCATTTATCGAAGAACCATGAACACCGTCCCCGAAACTCTCGCCAGCGCTATCGTCACCATCGACCTCGCCGCTCTCCAGTCCAACTGGAAGATGCTCGCGGCGGTGGCAGGTGTTGAAACGGGTGCCGCCATCAAAGGCGAAGCGTATGGGTTGGGGATGGAAGCAGTTGCCAAGGCCTTATGGTCGGCTGGGTGTCGCAGTTTTTTTGTGGCGCGGCCTTTTGAAGGTGAGCAACTGCGGGCGGTTTTGCCGAAGGCTTTAATTTTTGTTTTGGACGGGTTGTATTCGGGCCAAGCGGATTATTATTTGAGCCACGAGCTTTACCCTGCGCTGATTTCGCTTGATGAAGCCAAAGAATGGGCTGCCAATGGCAAGGGCAAGCCATGTGCATTACATGTTGATACAGGCATTAACCGTATGGGCATGACGGCGGATGATTTTACAGCTGTTGTTG
>JAYTSN010000223.1:0-12319 GCA_043745625.1 Aestuariivirga sp.
CGATTCAGTGTTTGCCGGAAGTTTCAATACCCACGCCATCACTTTGTTGCTGATCCAACATACCATGGTGATAAACACAGTTGAAAACGCCAGCGCAGACGGATCATGTGGCACCAATTGAAAGAAGCCCAACCCGAACGCAGCAATCAGCAAAGCCGATACGTAATAGAGCACGAGCCGGTACATGGTGGTGTGGTTTAGAAAGCCATCAACAAAATTGATCATGATAAAACATAAACCCCAAAGCCTGTAGTTTGCGTGGCAATGCCTTGGGCATCCACCATGTAGCCCTCGAAACCGGGTAAATTTTCAATGAAATAAATCCCCTGCTCACCCATTGCAAAGGCCGCTGTGGCGAAACGATCTGCTTCTAAAATATCGGGGCCAATCACCGAAAGGCTGATGATGTTTTCAATCAGCTTTGTCGGCTCATGCGGATTATAAATATGCTGGCCACGCACATAAGTGCCAGATGTGGCCATGCCCTGCCCGCGTGGCGTCACGACTTTGATTATCTCATCGGAATGAAAAGGGCTGCGAATACCAATACGCCACTCGCGGCCCTCGACGTTTTTACCCCCAGATTGTACGTCGCCACCGGCCTCTATAAAAAAATCAACATGTCCGAGACTGCGAATAATTTTTGCGGCATTATTGATTGCCCAGCCTTTGACAATGCCCGAAGGATCAAGCGTGCCGTCCGCCTTTCTGATTTCAAAAAAGCCTTTCGACTGATTGCGAGTGATGGCGGAGAGTAGCAGAACTTCTTTCATCTCTGCGCTTAGATTGGCAGGCAATACTTCACCGCGATTAAACGCGCTGATTTCGCTGTTATCTTTATAAGTACTAAAGCGCGCATCGACCAGATTGAGATAGTCGAACACAGCATCAATTGTGGTGGCATCGCGTGCGCCCACAATCTCTGCCGTGATTGGCATACCCATCAAAATGCGAGTGTCACGCATTATTTGCCTGACTGCACCAAAGCATCACGCAGTGACTTTATGTAAGCGCGGCTGGTGAGTGTTGCACCACCAATGATATCAACTTTCGAGCTCTGCTTGGCCACGACTTCTTGCAAAAGATAAGGCAGCGCTTGACGGTTGATCGAGCGGCTGGTGCCAGAATGATTTGGAAATTTCAAAGCACTGACGGCAGTGATCGATCCGTTCTTAATGGTGGCCTGCACCTGCACAGTGCCATAATAAGCATCATAAGTGCCACCCACAAAAGTACCATCATGAAGAGCAACAGTTTGGATTTGTGGGTCAACCGCGGTTTGCGGATCACTAACCTGTGGCACAGTGGACGATTGAGCAGGTGCCAAAAACGCCACAGAAGACAACAATAAGCCAGCAAAACGTGCAAAAATTTTCATATCAACCTCATCAGAATTCTTCAACATGTGCTCTTATAGTGCAGGCACTGATGACAAGGCGCTGACAGGCGGTTTAACTAATTCTTAATTTTGTAACCCGTGCGGAAAATCCAGGCCACCGCCACCAGGCAAATGCCTAGAAACACAAACGTCATGGCCAGGCTGATGCCCACGCTGACATCTGACACTTCATAAAAGCTCCAACGGAACCCACTGATCAGATAAACCACTGGATTGAACAGTGAGATTTTCTGCCAGTAAGGCGGCAACACATTAATCGAATAAAAACTGCCCCCAAGAAACGTGAGCGGCGTAATAATTAAAAGTGGAATGATCTGGAGCTTTTCAAATCCATCCGCCCACACGCCGATGATGAAACCAAATAGGCTGAATGTGGCTGACGTCAGAACCAGAAACAGCAACATCCAAAATGGATGCGCGATGTGGATGGGCACGATGAATGAGGCAGTGGCCAGAATGATGATGCCAAGAACAATTGATTTGGAGGCTGCAGCGCCGACAAAGCCAAGCACCATTTCAAAATAGGAAATCGGGGCTGACAGCAACTCGTATATGGTGCCAACGAAACGTGGGAAATAAATACCGAAGCTGGCATTGGCGATGCTCTGCGTGAGCAACGATAACATGATGAGGCCGGGCACAATGAATGAGCCATAGGCCACGCCATCAATCTGAGTCACGCGGCTGCCCATGGCGGCCCCAAACACCACAAAATAAAGCACTGTTGAAATGACTGGAGAGATGATGCTTTGAAACACTGTGCGCAAGGAACGCGCCATTTCAAAACGGTAGATTGCCCACACCGCATAAAGATTCATTTCTTCACCAAATCAACGAAAATGTCTTCAAGCGAAGACTGGGTTGTAGCGAGATCGCTGAATGCAAGCTTTGCTGATTTCAAATCATCCATCAGCGTGGCGATGCCTGTCTGCTCCGCGTGCGTATCATAATTGAAAACCAACGCTTTGCCGCCTTGCACAATTTGCAAATTATGCTTCTTCAGGGTTGGCGGAATGACATCGAGCGACTTGACCAATTGGATCGTCAACTTCTTCTGCCCAAGTTTATGCAGCAACGTTGCCTTATCTTCGACGAGGATCATCTCACCCTTATTGATCACGCCAATTCGGTCAGCCATTTCTTCGGCTTCGTCGATGTAATGCGTAGTCAGTATAATGGTCACGCCAGAGTTGCGAAGATCACGCACGATCTGCCACATGTCTTTGCGCAGGGCCACATCAACACCTGCTGTCGGTTCATCGAGAAATAAAATGCGCGGCTCATGCGCCAAGGCTTTACCAATCAAAACGCGCCGTTTCATGCCACCCGAAAGACGCATAATTTTTTCGTCTTTCTTGTCCCAAAGCGAAAGCTGTTTCAGAATTTTTTCGACATGCGCTGGTTTGGCTGGCAGTCCAAACAGGCCGCGGCTAAAGCTCAGCGTCGCCCAGGGTGTTTCAAACGCGTCCGTGGTTAACTCTTGCGGCACAAGGCCGATCAACGAACGCGCCGCTTTATAATCTGTCACATTGTCGTGGCCATCGACCAAAATTGTGCCTGTACTTTTATTGACGATGCCACAAATAATGCTGATCAGCGTTGTCTTTCCAGCACCATTGGGGCCGAGCAAAGCAAAGATTTCGCCTTTGCGAATTTCGAGGTTAATATCTTTAAGAGCCGATAACCCGGTTTTATAGGTTTTAGATAACTGGGAAATCTTGATGGCGGGCTGCATACTTCATCATTAGCAGCAATGGCCCTATTCAAACAAGCTTGATACAGATTCTTCCCGGCTGGTGCGGCCAATTGCTTCGCCGAGTAACGATGCAATGGGGATGACGCGAATGTTGCGGGCCACTTTAACGGCTTCAGTTGGCTGAATTGAATCTGTAATCACAAGGTTCTTGAGCTTAGACGATGTGATGCGCGAAACCGCACCGCCTGAAAGCACACCATGCGTGATGTATGCCGTAACGTCTTTTGCACCCTGCGCCAGCAATGCTTCTGCCGCATTACACAGCGTGCCGCCTGAATCGACGATGTCGTCGATCAAAATGCATGATTTGCCTTGCACTTCGCCGATGATGTTCATGACTTCAGATTCACCTGCACGCTCGCGGCGTTTATCGACGATGGCCAATGGCGTATCCAAACGTTTGGCCAATGCGCGCGCCCGAACCACACCGCCAACGTCTGGCGATACAACAACTGAATTTGCCACATCGCCATGTTGCTTGATATCGCGAACAAAGACGGGGCCAGAAAACAAATTGTCGGTTGGAATGTCAAAGAAGCCCTGAATTTGCCCCGCATGAAGATCGATTGTTAAAACTCGGTCAGCCCCTGCTCTCGTAATAATGTTGGCCACAAGCTTTGCTGAAATCGGCGTGCGCGGACCTGGCTTACGGTCTTGGCGCGCATAGCCGAAATATGGAATGACCGCTGTAATGCGCTTGGCCGATGCGCGGCGCAAAGCGTCAGTTATAATGAGCAATTCCATCAAATGATCATTGGTCGGGAACGATGTGGACTGCACGATAAACATATCCTGCCCGCGCACATTTTCCTGGATTTCAACGAATACTTCCATGTCGTTGAAGCGCTTTACCACGGCTTTTGTGATGGGCAAGTTTAGGTAAGAGCAAATCGCCTCCGCCAGGGGCCTATTGCTGTTCCCTGAAACGATTTTCATCATGTGTTATACCCTTAGACTGCGCCGATATGGCCGCTCTATAACAACGCTTAGTGGTTTGCGCAAATGTCACAATTGTCGTGTGGACAATGCAGTTAACGGAATTTCTCAATAAGTTTGAAAATGCCCTCGGCGGCCCCTTGCGCTGCATAGCCCGCATTTTCGCCCCATCCGGCATTCAGCGATCCAACTGGAACGGCGTTATCCTGCTTAACATCACCCAGATTTTTGCCTGCCGGCGTGGCAACCAGCCATTGTAAATGCGTCATCTGCCGCCCAGCCAAAGGCGGATCGGTTGCCACGCGGCCTTGGATTGAAAGTGCGTCCTTGCGCGGCTTTGCCAGAACGTCCCAGCCAGCATCGGCCAAAACTTTGCGCATGGCGGCTGTAAGTTGTTGGTTGCCTTTTGCAGTGCCGCCGATAACAGGCAAAACCGCCACAGCTTTGATTTGCTCACTGCCTGGCTTTGGCGAGCCCATATTACTTTTCGGTGCCGGCTGCACTTCAGTTGTAGCCGCTTCTACAGGTGCCGCCGCCGCTACTTGCGGGCCGTTCAACGTTTCCAAATCAACATCATTTTCAGCACCGGGGCCAGCTCTAACATAGGCCTCCCATGGCGGGCGAATGAGCGAATCCTGTGCGGCAGGAAGCGGCGCCTCTTTTGCCAAAGGCAAGTTTGATGCGCAGCCCGCAAAAAAGGTCAGAGCGAATAATAAAAAAACCCGCTGCACCATCATTCGCGCAAAGCAATGGTCGAAATCAAACGACCATAATCTTTTTCTTGAAGGTGAGTAGTGCGACGATAGCTGAAGAACCGTTCTGGATCTGAATAAGTGCACAACGCTAAATCAACCGCCAGCCCCACGCCAAACGACTGCATCCGTTCAATCAAATATGCTGGCAAATCAAACATATAATGATCGTTCTTTACAGATGGAATGAAGTATTTTTGATGTGATGTATTCTGTTGCAAAAACGGCTTCGGAAATTTGGGCCCAACTTCATATGCCTTCTGCGAAATTGTTGGGCCAAGTACGGCAACAATATTTTTGCGCTCAGCACCCAAGCTTTCCATAACTTCGACTGTGCTGTCTGTAACGCCCGTCAATGCACCTTTCCAACCCGCATGGCATGCACCTACCACTCCGGCTTTATGATCAGCAAACAAGACAGGCCCGCAATCAGCGGTGAGAATACCAAGCGCTAATCCGCGCTTATTAGTCACCAATCCGTCGACCTTCGGTCGTTCAACAAATGGTGCATCAACGATCATCACATCGACTGAATGAACTTGATAGGCCGACACCAAATGCGCATGGGCAACGCCCATCTCGTCTGCTACCTTTGCACGATTTCTGGTGACCAGCGCTAAGTCATCGCCTGAACCCAAACCGCAATTGAGCGACGAAAAAACGCCTGATGAATATCCGTCTTGGCGCGTGGCAAAGCCATGATTGATGCCAGGCAACTGCAATGTGTCAGAAGTGATCATGTTGCCTCAAACGGATAAATCGGTTGGCGGACCCTTTGTGCCACCGCCATCATCTTAAACAAATTACCCATTTGATCAGCATCTGCAAGCCTAGCCGAGGCCGCAATGAAATCTTTTTTGACCTGGCCAGCGAGTTTAGCGGCGAGTTTTTCCGTGCGAAGATCAAGCCCCATGGCTTTCAGAAATTGGCCTTGGGTTAACATCGGCAACAAATCTGCGCCACCAGACATGAAGCTCTCGGCCAAAGCCTCAAAATCAACATGTGCCGTAATGTCAGACTCGCCCGGTCTATCGAGTACGGAAACAAATTCGTGTTTTCGTAATGCTTGCAACGTATCACCCACTGCCGTTTTTAAATGGCCATAGTCAATGACCAATGCCACGCCACCATGTTTGGCAATATGCGAACCCAAATCCTCGGCAATGGCTTTCGAGACAGGTGAGACTTCATGCAAGCCCTCCTCACCTAACATCGGAGCAGCAGGAACCAAGCCCATTTTCAATGTGCCGTCACCATAGCCAACGCAGCGCTGAAACCACCGACCTGCCCTGTTTTCAAATTGCTGAATGGGCAGCGCATCAAAGAATTCATTGGCTACGATAAAGCATGGCATGGCGGGAAGAGACTCAACTGTATCGTGCCAGATAACTTCTCCCAGTTTTCCCTTCTGAAGACTACGCAATGCCGGACTAGTCTCAACAAGATGCACCTCGGCACCGTTGGCAAATTCAGGCACAGCTTTCACCGCGCGCAAGATATCAGCCATTAAGGTGCCGCGACCGGGCCCCAGTTCAACCAAAGCAAATGTTTTGGCCGAGCCTAGCGCTGCCCAACTGTTCAACAGCCAAACCCCAATCAACTCGCCAAACACTTGTGAAATTTCTGGTGAGGTCGTGAAATCACCAGATGCGCCAAAGGGATCGCGCGTCATGTAGTAGCCATGCGTCGGATGGCCTAAACATACCGCCATATAGCGATCAAGCGGCATCGGCCCTTCGGCCTCAATCATCGCGACTATATTTTCTTCAAGCTTGGTCATGTTTTACGCGAGCGGAGCAAAAGCCAAATGCCGACGAACACCAATGGTAATGACAACAACATGCCCATCGTCACAAAGCCAAACAAATATCCCAATTGTGGATCTGGCACACGGTAATATTCAACAAAGATGCGAGACAAACCATAGCCCAGCGCAAATATTCCAGACGCACGGCCGGGATGCGCAAGGGCCTGATATTTGTGTGTTCCAATACGCACAGCAATAAATAGAACCAGCCCTTCAAGAATGGCTTCATATAATTGGCTTGGATGGCGCCCAAATGTTTCTCCGGGGAAAATCACCCCCCACGGGGCATCAGTGGCGCGGCCATATAGTTCAGCATTAATAAAATTGGCTACACGCACAAAGCCGAGCGCAGGCGGCACCGAGGCAGCACCCAGATCCAACATTCTGTCGAGGCCCATGCCGACTGTTTTGCCATAAAAATAGCAAGCAGCCACGACACCGAGAAAGCCGCCGTGAAACGACATGCCACCATCCCAGAATTTGAAAATGTCTAATGGCGAGGCCAGATATTTCGGCAAATTATAAAACAGTATATAGCCCAGCCGCCCGCCGCCAACCACGCCGAGGAAGAACCAAACAAACATACTATCAATCTGTAACGCAGTCATGGTGGGCTGCGACCTGCCCCACAACTTCAAATTCACTACCAGCCGTTTCATATACCAAGTGGCAAACAACAATCCTGCTACATAACCAAGGCCATACCATTTTACCATGAATGGGCCGAGTTTGATGGCGTTGGGGCTGATATTGGGAAATGGAATGGCTGCAAACATGTGTGTTTCTGTGCCTCATTAACTGTTGAATCGCAAGGCTTCAGAACGGTCTTGAAACCAAGTAAAAGAGTCCCTAGCTATGCAGTAACAAAGGAACTTGCATCATGAACACGCCAAATTCTTCCCGTTTTTTTGACGAACTCGCAAAACTGATGACCAGCGCCACAGGTGCGGCCCAAGGTGTGCGAAAGGAAGTCGACGGTTTAGTGCAAACTCAAGTTGAACGCGTTTTGAACAATCTGAATGTTGTGAAACGCGAAGAGTTTGATGTGGTGCGTGATATGGCTGAAAAGGCCCGCCTTGAGAATGACCGTTTGTCAACTCGCATCGCAGCCCTTGAAGCATTGCTCAAGAAATAACTTAAAATTGAATCGGCTTGTGATTCTTCCAGATAAATTCATGTGGAGGAATCAGTCTCGCCGTTGCCGAAGCATCTGCAACGCGTCACATTACAGTCCGAGAGCGCGACGATTCGTGTTGCACTCAGAGGAATTTGAATATGACGGCCTTCGCGGCACAGCACCCCAATCCACTCGACCGCGTTGAACGCTTGGCCGAGAGTAATCACTGGAACATTGACCGCACCAACGATCATGAAGTGGTCATGCAAGTGGGCGGCGGCTGGGCCGATCTCAATCTGTCATTTACCTGGCGTGATGATTTAGAGTCGCTGCATTTTGCGTGCGTTTTGGATTTGCGCGTACCGCCTAAACGCCAAGATGAAGTTTCCAAACTTTTAGCAATCGTCAATTCACAAATGCTTCACGGTCATTTTGATTTATGGGCCGATGGTTCAATTGTCTATCGCTATGCGCTCATATTGGCCGGTGGTGCCGAAGCTAACGATGCTCAATGCGCAGCTGTCATTGGCATTGGCGTTGAGGCGTCACAGCGCTTTTATCCTGCAATTCAATTTGTGGTGTGGGCTGGTCATTCTGCTGAAGATGCTTTGCAATCTGCATTGCTTGAGACCATGGGTGAAGCATGACAATCGAATTAAAGGGCACTTTGGTTTTGGCCGGATGCGGCAAAATGGGCGGAGCCATGCTCGAAGGCTGGCTGAAGGCCGGTGCAAATCCTAAAAAAATTATCGTGATTGATCCTGATCCTCCAATCGAAGTGATGGATGTTTTAGTCCAACACCGCATTCAACTTAATCCAGATTTGTCGACTGTAACTGATGCCGAAGTGATTGTTGTGGCCGTTAAACCGCAAGTGATGGAAGACGTGCTGCCGAACTTGGTTGTATTGAAATCTTCAAAGCCACTGATCCTTTCTGTTGCCGCAGGCAAAACGATCGCAACCTTTGCCAAGCATTTCGGAACAGATGCAGCAATCATCCGCACCATTCCCAACACACCAGCAGCAATCGGTCGTGGCATCACGGCCATGTCGGCCAATGCCAATGTTTCAGAAACGCAAATGAACTTGGCTAACACGCTTTTATCGTCCACAGGCGAAGTAGTGACGGTCGAGAATGAAAGCATGATTGATTTGGTCACCGCCGTTTCAGGTTCTGGCCCGGCCTATGTATTTTACTTAACTGAATGCTTGGCCAACGCTGGTGAGAAAATCGGCCTGCCTGCTGACCTCGCCATGCAATTGGCCCGTGCCACTGTGGCAGGATCAGGCGAATTAATGCGCCAGACTGGCATTGACGCAGCCACCCTGCGCCAAAACGTAACTTCACCGAATGGAACCACTTACGCAGCGCTGCAGGTTTTGATGGCAGACAGTGGAATGAAGCCCCTGTTTGAAAAAGCAATCAAGGCAGCAGCAGATCGCTCGAAAGAGCTCGCAAGTTGAGCAGTCAAATCACCTTTGACGAATTTGAAAAAGTCGATATCCGCATCGGCACCATCATCGGCGTTGAACCATTCCCCGAAGCGCGCAAACAAGCTTTCAAACTAAAAATCGATTTTGGCGAGGCACTCGGCATCAAAAAATCTTCGGCACAGATCACCAAGCATTACACTATGGAGGCATTGATCGGTCGCCAAGTTGCAGCTGTTGTGAATTTCCCGCCACGCCAAATCGGGCCATTTATGTCTGAAGTTTTGACATTGGGGTTTCCCGATGATGCAGGCGGTGTGGTGCTGATAGGGCCAAGCTTGGCTGTGCCCAACGGGGGCAAGTTGTTCTGATCCCGAATTCTGTTAGGTTAAACCCGAAAGGCAAAGCCCATGCAGCAGATCAAAACCATAGCCGAACTTGAAACGATCTATCATCAAGCGCCCGTTTTAGCTTCAACTGCTAAAGAAACCGATTATCTCATTCCGCAATATCAAAAGCTGATTGAACTTTCGCCATTCGTTGCGCTGGCCACCATTGGCCCATGCGGATTAGATTGCAGCCCACGCGGCGATAATCAGGGCTTCGTTCGCGTGCTCAATCCAAAAACCTTGGCCATGCCCGACAGGCGTGGCAATAACCGCATTGATAGCCTGCGCAACATTGTGGGTGATCCGCGTGTGGCATTGTTATTCTTCATTCCAGGCAGCGGCACGACTTTCCGCGTCAATGGACGCGCTTATTTGACGGTCGATCCAGAGCTGTGCAAGTCCTTCGAAATGGAAGGCAATCTTCCGCGCTCAGTTATCATCATCAAAGTTGAAGCAGCTTATACACAATGTGCACGTGCGATTCTGCGCGCCGGGCTTTGGGATCCCGCCGAACATGTTGAAAAATCAGAAGTTCCAACAATTGGTGAAATGCTAGAAGCGGTAACCCAAGGCAAAATAAACGCGGAAGAATATAACAACAATTGGCCCGCCCGCGCCAAAACTTCAATGTGGTGATCTTAAATCGGAAGTCGGATGGCCGCACGAAGTCCACCCATTTTGGCATCATCCAACTGAATATCGCCGCCATGTGCTAGGGCAATATCAAGTGCGATGGCAAGGCCAAGGCCCGAACCCGTTTTATCGAGATTGCGCGATTTATCCAGTCTGACAAAAGGCCTGAATGCGTCATCACGCAGATCCACCGGAATTCCGGGTCCGTCGTCATCGATATAAAGCCAAAGCCGCTCGTCTCGAATTTCTCCTGATATCTCAACTAACTGACCATGGCGCACGGCATTGCTGATAAGGTTAGTCAGCAGGCGGCGAAACGCATTTGGTTTCAATTGCAGAATGAGTTTAGGCATAATTAAAACTTTAATGTTCGCGTTCTCACGCGCGAATGTTTTCACAACGGAAACCACAGCCTCTTGCACTTCCACGGCAGAAATCTGCTCGCCGCCATCACCGCGCACAAAGGCCATGTAATCTTCAAGCATGTGCTGCATCTCAAATACATCTTCATGCAGGGGCTTGGTGCGCGAATTATCACCAAGCACAGCAAGGCCAAGTTTAAACCGCGTGAGTATCGTGCGCAGATCATGCGAAACACCAGCTAGCATCGTGGTGCGTTGATCAACATGCCGCGCGATGCGGCGTTTCATATCTATAAAAGCTTCACCAGCAAGGCGCACCTCTGTAGCACCTTGGGGACGGAAAGAGTCAGCATCCCTGCCCTTGCCAAAGGCTTGCGCGGCTTGGGTCAAATCTAGAATTGGGTTGATCTGGTTTCGCAAAAATATCACGGCGATTGATAAAAGTGCCGTGGTTGAGACCAACATAAAAATTAACAAAAATGGGGCTCCAACAACACGCCCCCGGTCTGTATCAACGCGCGCGGAAAAAATTAATCCCTTCTCAACTTCTGCCATAATCTGAACCTTACCGCCTGCCGCTGCACTTTCCACCCAATAGTGACGGGATTTATCGGCATTCAAATATTGTTGAATGCGCTGATCCAAAAGCGAAAGGTTGGGTTGAAAATTTGCAGGCGTTTCTTTGCCGCGCATGTAGTCAAAATCCATATGAAGTTGATCTACTGCCGTTTTTTTAATGGCTTTCAGCGCGCCATCAGATTTATCGGAATGCTCATAACTGCTGATCAACAGGCCAATCTCGTTTGAAAGCGTGTTGGCCAATACTAGTGTTTCATTGTCCCAATAGCGCAGGAGAATATAGCTGGCCACAATCAGCTGCAGAATGATGACGGGTATAATGAGAATGGCCATGGCGCGGCGGTAAAGCCCTGCTGGAGCATAGCGTTCCAGCACCTCATTGAAACGATCATAAAGTGTTGGCTTTGGTTTCAGCTCCATCATCAAAACTGATCTATAAACAGCGCATAGCCGGCGCCGCGCATGGTTTGCAGATACTTCGGATTAGCAGAATCCTGTTCAATCTTCTGGCGCAAGCGATTGATTTGCACGTCAACACTGCGCTCATTTTCTTCAGCGCCCGTAAGCGCCAATTGCAAACGACTAAACGCTTCGCCGGGCTTTTGCGCGAGAATGCGCAAAATATCTTTTTCACGTGATGTAAGTTTAACAGGCACACCACCGCGCAGAAATTCGCCTATTGAAAGGTCAAATTGGCAATCGCCAAATGTAATCTTTTTCTGCTTCGTTACCTTTGGTCCAGCGCGGCGCAACAAAGATTGCAAACGCAACAAAAGTTCTTTCGGCTCAAATGGTTTAGCCAGATAATCGTCACTACCTGATGAAAGGCCAACAATTCTATCTGAGGTTTCAGACAGAGCTGAAAGCATGAGCACTGGCACTTCCAACTTTTCAGCGCGCAGCGAATTTATAAAACTCAATCCAGTTTCACCCGGCATCATCACATCAAGCACGATTACATCAAACGCAATTCCCTGCATTTGTTTGCGCGCTTCAAGAGCAGACGCAGCGGTACTCACGCGGTAATCATTTTCCAATAAATATGACTTCAACAATTCACGGATGCGCCGATCATCATCCACAACCAAAATATGTGGCGTTTCAATCATTTTAATTTTCAATCCATTGTTTTGCAGCGTTTTGATTTTCCGGATTGA